>NZ_LUFI01000023.1:0-99296 GCF_005281675.1 Sphingobium sp. MP9-4
GGCGCGGCCGGCGGCGGCGGCGGCACGGGCGGCTGGCTGTCGGGCGGCGGCGTGGCCATCAGAAGGCCTGCCCCAGCGAGACATAGACGGCGACCTTGGCATCGCCCGGCTGCGGATTGATCGGCGTGCCGACATCGACGCGGATCGGGCCGAAGCTGCTATAATAGCGCACGCCAAGCCCGGTGCCGACGCGCAGGTCACGGAAGCGCGGCAGGAAGGTGGTCGAGATATTGCCCGCGTCGAGGAAGGGCACGACGCCGAAATTGCCGAAGCGGATGCGCGCCTCGGCGGAAAATTCGATCAGGCTCTTGCCGCCGACCGGATCATCATCCGGGCCGTAGCGCGGGCCGATCGCCTGATAGCCATAGCCGCGCACCGACGCGCCGCCGCCGGCATAGAAGCGCCGCGAGGGCGCGATGCGATCGACGGTGGAGCCGAGGATGGTGCCGAGCCGGGTCCGCCCGGCGAGCACGACACGATCATTGATCGGCTGATAGGCGCTGGCGTCGACCTGCGCCTTGGCATAGCCGAAGGTCGACCCCTGAAAGGAGAGTTCGGGGCTGAGGCGGCCGCCGAGGCGGAAGCCCTTGCTGGGGTTGAGCAGGTCGTCGCTGCCATCATAGGTCAGGCTGAGCGGCACCGCGCCGATGAAGAAGGTACGGCGGCTGCCGCTGGAAAAGGCGTCCGCTTCGTCCGAGGCGATGAGTTCGGCGCCGACGCGCCAGACCCAATGTTTCTGGAACAGGATGTTGGTCTGCCGCTCCAGCCCGCCCGACAGGGTGATGGTGCGCGCGTCATAAGCGTCGCGGCGGATATTACTGTAGGAGACGAGACCGGTCAGCACATGGTCGCGCTCGCGGAAATTATTGCGGCGATAGGTCGCCTGCGCCGTCTGTTCCTGGGTGCCGAGAACGCCGCGCAGGGTGAGCGATCCTTCGGGCGGGAAGAGATTGCGATGCTGCCAACTGACCTCCGCGCGATAACCTTCACCCGTGCCATAGCCCAGCTCGCCCGCAATGGTGCGCATCGGCGCCGGGCGCAGATCGACATCCAGGTCGACATGTTCGCCATCGCCCGCATCCTTCGGCGTCAGGGTAACGGACGAGACGAGGCCGGTGGTGACGATGGCCCGGCGCAAATCCTCCACATCGGTGGCGCGGTAGGTTTCGCCCGGCTCGAACCGAGCCATGCGCTGGAGATGGCGGGCGCTGAACACATCATCATTGTCGAGCAAAATCTGGCCGAAGCTGCGATAGCCGCCGGGCGTGACGATGATGTCGAGATCGCCGTTGCGCGCTTCATGGTCGATCCGCACTTCGGGTTCGTCCACCCTGGCAAAGGGATAGCCATTTTCGCCCAGCGCCGTCGCCAGCGCGGTCTGGCCCGCAAGGATGCGGTCGGCGTTGATCGGATCGCCCGACTTCATCGTGAAGGCGCCGCGCAGCGTCTCCTCCCGCGGGCCGGTCTCGGCAAGGCCGGCAATCTCCACCGTGTCGAGGAGATAGAGAGGGCCCGACGTGACATCGAAGATGACGGACAGCTTGTCGCTGCCGGCGGGCGGCGGCGCGACGCTGCCGCGCACCCGCGCGGCATAATAGCCGTCGGCGCGCAATAACCGGTCGAGCAGGTCGCTGTCTTCCTTCACCCGGCGGTTGATCTGGGCAAGGTTGGCGGCCTTCCCCTCCCCCTGGTGCAATATCGACAGGCTGTCGAAGCGTGGCGCGATCTGATTGTCGCCGATCGCCTCGATACCGCGCAGGGTGACGCCATATTTGCGCTCCTCCCCCGCGTCGGTGAAGGTGACGACCTCCTCGGCCGGGCCGGTATCGGCGGCGTCCGCGGCCTGCTGCGCTGGCTGATCGGAGGTATCGGGTTCGCTGGCTGCAACCGGATCCTCCGGCAACGGGGCGACCGTATCGGGCTGGCCCATGTCGGGCCAGTCGATGCCGATGTCGGGCATGGCATCGAGCGATGCGGCCGGATCGACCGGCGGACTGGCGGGATCGGCAGCGGGATCAGGCGCAGGCTGGGCCGCCTGCGCGAACGCAGTGCCGGCGGTGCAAAGCGCCAGGGACAAGAGACATAGCCCTGCGGCGCGCGGATCAACGGGAAAGCGGCGCCCTGTCCGCAAGCCATGGGTCATGCGACCGGTCTAGACCAAGTCGGGGCGACTATGCCAGCCAAGAGATGGCGATGGCGCAATGGTCAGAAGGCGGTGTTGAGCCGATCCATGAGTGCGCGGGCCGGACTGTCGGCCAGCGGCGCGTCCGGCGACAGCATCCGCTCCTCCAGCCGAGCGACCCGGCCATAAAGCTCCTGGCTCGCCTCGATCAGCGAACGGGCGGCGAAGGGGAAGTCGCCGGCGATGCCCGGATCGGTGGCGGTGGCGCGGCCGAGCCGATATTTCTCATCGGCCACATCCGCATCGCCAATCTCGCCGCGCTGCCAGGCGCGCTGGCTGAGCAGCCAGGCGATGATGTGCATCAGCCGGGTCGTCACCTTGAGCGATTCACAGGCGAAGGAGACGCGACGCAGCGGATCGTCGGCGGCAAACTGTCCAGCCTCATCCGCGTCGAAATAGGAGCGCGCCTCATCCGCCATCACCATAGCCTCCATATAGAGGCCATCGACAAGGCGGCGATGAAGACCGGGATCAAGGGCGGCTGCGTTGCGCATAGGCCTAGCTGACATATCGCGGTGCGATTGTCAGGGCCGTGAATGGCGCCGGAAGCCCGCCTGTCCCATTTGGGATCGCTTTACGCCGCAGTCCCGCAATTTTGCGACGCGGCGGACGCATCAGGCGATGATGTCCGGGACCAGCGCGTCTTCGAGCGCAACGATCTCATCGCGCAGCCGCAGCTTGCGCTTCTTGAGGCGCGCGACCTGCATCTGGTCGCCCACCCCGCCATCGACCAGCGCCGCGATCGCAGCGTCGAGATCGCGATGCTCGACCCGCAGCAGCTCCAACCGGCGCATAATGTCTTCGCGGCTCACCAAGCCCCCGCCTTCTGAACCCAACATAGCCTCTCCTGATAGCCCGGCGCGGACGCGCGGGCCATCGCAATTTTACCGACGGCCCATCGCAAAGCGCGAATCATCGCGAGACAGGTCCGCCGAATCATGATCTACTTCGTCATCCATCACCCTCGTAAGGAGAATGTCATGGAAAATTCCCACGTTTCAGCTCTTTCCGCAAAGCATGCCGGGCTCGAAGCCCGGATCAAGGCCGAGTCGAGTCGGCCGATGCCCGACGACATTCTCGTCGCCTCGCTGAAGAAGCAGAAATTGCGGGTCAAGGAAGAGATGCAGGGCCGACATTAAGCCCATTCCGCACGGAAAAGGCCGGGGCCGGATCACCGGACCGGCCATTTTCCTGCCAGCGGGACGCAGCGCATCGATCCGGCCAGAACCCCGGCCAGATTTTCGACATAGTGCAACGGATGACGCCTAGCCGGGGAAGATGACCTGGCGATGACAGGCGTTCAGCGTGGCGGTCTTCGACTAACGCTCGCCCCAAGTGGAGGCGTCGCGGCGGCATGGAACAGGCCGCATATGAAAAAGCCCCACGCGGCGAACCGGCGGGGCCTTTTGCCAACCCATTTACATCATCGGTATCAACGGCGCGTGATCGTCGCCGAACGCAGATAGTCCGGCAACGCCTGCCGCGACACACCGTTGGCGACCGGCTTGCGCGCCAGTTGCGGGTCGATCGGCGCGTCGAAGGCAAAACCGATCTTGTCATCGCGCGACCAGGCGACCGAACCCTCGACCAGACCAACACCGCGCAGTTCGAGACGAAGACGCGTGCCGGCAGGAATGGCGCGTTCGCAATCCGCCATCAGGCCGGTGGCCGACAGATTGCGCACGCGCGCCTTGCCCAGATCGACGCCATCGATCGTGCTGAGGCTGGTGAGCAGGAACAGGCTGTCGCGCGGCGCGGAACGAGCCGGTCCCCGATCAGAATTTCCCGTTTCCTTGTCCATGACTATTCCCGCAAAATGACACTTGGCCAACAGGATAGTCATGCGACGTGGAGAAAGGGTTAACCGCCGCTGGGGGTTAATCGTCGCGGGAGACTTTTTCCTGACGCTCGTGCCGCTCCTGCGCCTCGACCGTCATGGTCGCGATCGGACGGGCTTCCAGCCGGCCCAGCGAGATCGGCTCGCCGGTGACTTCGCAATAGCCATATTCGCCTTCATCGATACGGCGGAGCGCCGCGTCGATCTTGGAGATCAGCTTGCGCTGGCGGTCGCGGGTGCGCAGCTCGATCGACCAGTCGGTCTCGCTCGATGCGCGGTCGTTGAGGTCGGGTTCGCGCAGCGGTTCATTCTGCAGCACAGCGAGCGTGCCTTCAGCTTCGGACAGGATCTGTTTCTTCCAGTCCCAGAGACGCTGCCGGAAATATTCCTGCTGCAGGGGGTTCATGAATTCTTCGTCAGCCGACGGACGATAATCGTCCGGGAGTGTTACGGTCGATTTTGGCGGCTTCACACCGTCTTTATCGGAATTCAGTACCGATGCCATCTGGCTCTCCGACTCGAGAGGCCCCGGCGCTGTAAGTTCCGGGCGCCCATGACTTTTGTTTGAGCGGGCCTCATAGCCACCGCGACGAGGCGATACAAGCGGACAATGCGCACTCCGGCGCATCCCCTAGGTCGGCTGACCCGCCCGGAACGGACGGCGCGACTCCATCCGGGTTTTCCCCGATCCGGCCATCGGGATGTCCACGCAGCCCATCCTTAACGTTCCACAATGACACGTTAACCATTGCAGTTGACTCAAACGCCCGATTTTTCGGACCTTTTACGGCGCAAAGATGGTTAATGCCCTTGCAGTTAACGCTTTATTTTGCGTTGGTATGCAGTAGGGAATGGCAGGGTTCACGCTACGGAAGGGTCCGATGGCGCGAATGGGTAAACAGGACTAGAGAAGATCCTATGTCGGTTCGGATGGCTTTGGCAAAATTGTGCGCCTGCACTTGTGGCGGCGCCATCATTGGCGGGGGCGCCGTCCATGTGGCGGAAAATGCGCGTCCGGCAACGGTCTACAGCACCAAGAGTGTGAAGGCCAAGCCGCGCCAGCGCGTCCTGGCCACGGCCAAGCGCCCGCCGGCCAAGAAGCCCGACCCGATCCGCGTGACTGTGACCACGCCGTCGCCGCCCATCCCACTGCCCCCGCCGCCGGTGCAGGCAGCCCTGCCCCTGATGGCTGGTGGACCGACTCCGACCGCAGCGCCGATCGGCGGCAGCAGCGGCTTTGGCGGCAGCAGCGGTTTCATCGGCGGCTTCTTTGGTGGCGGTAGCAGCGGTGGCGGCACGGTGGTGATCTCCACCACCGGTTCGACCGGTTCGAGCGGCTCCAACTCGCCCACGCCGCCAACATCGACGACCAGCGGTTCGGATTCGCCGACCCCGCCGACGTCGACCTCCAGCGGTACGACGTCGACCACGACGACCTCGACGTCGACCTCCACATCGACTTCGACGTCCACATCGACGTCGACATCTTCCTCGTCGGGCGCGACATCGACCTCGACGTCCAGTTCGACCTCGACCGGATCGTCGAGCTTCGGCAGCACGTCGACGAGCAGCTCGACCAGCAGTTCCACGTCGACCTCGACGTCGTCGGGCACGTCTTCGGGCACGCCGCCGCCTCCCGCGCCGCCGCCGCCGACCGATGTGCCGGCGCCGCCGATGGTACTGCTGTTCGGCGCCGGTGCCGCCGCACTGCTGATGCGCAAGCGCCTGGCCGATCGCAACACGGAGCTGTCGATCGAGGGCCATGGCCCGGCCAAGCCGATCCCGATCATCCGCACCGGCAATATCTGAGCCGGCACTGTCCGAGAACCAAAAAGGGCGGCAAGAGCCTGATCGTCTGAGGTGGAAGCGCTTCGCGCTTTCACCGATGGCGTGAATCAGGCTCTATTCCTTGATTCTAGACATTGATTCACGCTTCAGGCCGATTCAGGCTGAAGCGATCAATGTCTAGGAGCCGCCCTTTTCTTTTACCGACACGATCTCCCGCTCAACTGCGGGCGATGATCTTCTCGATCTCCGCCACAGGATGATTGGCCAGATCCTTGGCGATCTCGCCGACCAGCCGGTCCTGCACTTCCTTGTGATAATGTTTGCGCATCTCGCCCAATGCCGTCGGCGGGGCGACGATGATCAGCTTCTCATAATCCTGGGCAAAGGCGCGGCGCTTGAGCAGGTCGGCCGCCTCCGCCGCGAAGCGTGCCTCTTCCAGTTCATGGAAATCGGTCTGTTCCACGCTGCTGCGATGGCTGCCGACCGAATTGAAGGCCCGGCCCGGCGCATCCGACGCCTGATCGCGATCGGCCGGATTATCCTGCATCTTCACCTCTTCCGCCTCCAGTTGGGGAAAGGCGCGGTCGCCCTTGTTGCGGAAGAAGAGCAATTTGCGCCCGTCCGCCACCAGCACCATCGCATCATGATCGATCTGCATCGCCTTCTCCTTCATTTTGTGGACGCATCACCAACGGGTGAAGGCGCACAGGGTTGCGTGGCCCCGTTCGCGACGGCATAGGGCAGCCATGCACGACATCCGCTTCATCCGCGAAAATCCCGCCGCTTTCGACGCAGCCCTGGCGCGCCGTGGCCTGGCCCCGCTGTCCGCCGACATATTGGCGCTGGACGAGAAGAGCCGCGCGCTCAAGACGGAGCTGCAACAGGGGCAGGCCCGCCGCAACGAGGCGAGCAAGGCGATTGGCCAGGCGATGGCCGCCAAGGACATGGCCAAGGCCGAGGCGCTGAAGGCCGAGGTCGCGGCGCTCAAGGAAGGCACGCCGGCGCTGGAAGCCGAAGAGGCCGAGATCGGCGCGGCGCTCAATGCCATGCTGGCCGCGATCCCCAACTTGCCCGCCGACGACGTGCCGCAGGGCGCGGATGAAGCCGGCAATGTCGAGCTGAGCCGCTGGGGCAATATCCGCGAATTCGATTTCGCGCCGCAGGACCATGCCGATTTCGGCCCGGCGCTGGGGCTGGATTTCGAGGGCGGCGCGGCGCTGTCGGGCGCGCGCTTCACCGCGCTTCGCGGCCAGATGGCGCGGCTTCACCGGGCGCTGGCGCAATATATGCTCGACACCCAGAGCGGCACCAACGGCTATGAGGAAACCAACCCGCCGCTGCTGGTGCGCGACGAGGCGCTGTTCGGCACTGGCCAGCTGCCGAAGTTCGCCGAGGATCTGTTCCGCACCACCGATGGTCGCTGGCTGATCCCGACCGCCGAGGTATCGCTGACCAATCTGGTCGCCGAGCAGATCGTGCCGACCGACGCGCTGCCGGTGCGGCTGACCGCGCTGACCCCCTGTTTCCGGTCCGAGGCCGGATCGGCCGGACGCGACACGCGCGGCTTCATCCGCCAGCATCAGTTCGAGAAGGTCGAGCTGGTCGCGATCTGCGCGCCCGAGGAATCGGACGCGGAGCATGAGCGGATGGTGCAGGCGGCCGAGGGCATTTTGCAGGCGCTGAACCTGCCCTATCGCAAGATGCTGCTGTGCAGCGGCGACATGGGCTTTGGTGCGCGCAAGACCTATGATCTGGAAGTCTGGCTGCCGAGCCAGGCGACCTATCGCGAGATCAGCTCCGTATCCAACTGCGGCGATTTCCAGGCGCGGCGGATGAACGCCCGCTACAAGCCGGAGGGAGAGAAGGCGACGCGCTTCCTCCACACCCTTAACGGATCGGGCCTGGCCGTGGGCCGCACGTTGGTGGCGGTGCTGGAAAATTACCAGCAGGCCGATGGCAGCGTGATCGTGCCCGAGGTGCTCGCGCCCTATATGGGCGGCATCACCAAGCTGGAGCCACGATAAAAGGGAACGGGCGATGCGCATCCTCCTCACCAATGACGATGGCGTCCATGCGCCGGGGCTGAAGGTGCTGGAGGCGATCGCCCGCACCCTGTCCGACGATATCTGGATCGTCGCGCCCAGCGAGGAACAGTCGGGCGCGGGCCACAGCCTGACGCTGACGCGCCCGCTGCGCATTCGCAAGCATGGCGAGAAGCATTATAGCGTCACCGGCACGCCGACCGACGCGGTGATGATGGCGGTCGGCCATCTGATGAAGGACGCAAAACCCGACCTGGTCCTGTCGGGCGTCAATCGCGGCGCCAATCTGGCCGAGGACGTGACCTATTCAGGCACCGTCGCGGCTGCGATGGAGGGCGCGATTTCCGGCATCAAGTCGATCGCACTGAGCCAGGTCTATGCCCGCGAGGCGATGGGCGACGCGGTGCCCTTTGCCGCCGCCGAAGCCTGGGGCGAGCGGGTGCTGCGCCCGCTGATCGCGATGCCGGCCAGCCCGCGCCTGCTGTTCAACGTCAATTTCCCCGCGATCGACCCGGACAGGGTGAAGGGCGTGCGCGTGGTGCGGCAGGGCTTCCATGACATCGACCGGACGAAGATCATCGAGGGCACCGACCCGCGCGGCTATCGCTATTACTGGTTTGGCCTGGGCCGCAGCGATTCCGCGCCCGAGGGGACCGATCTGGCAGCCATTGCAGAAGACTATATCGCGGTGACGCCGCTCCATTATGATCTGACGCAGGATGGCGCGCTGGCGGCAACGGCGCAGGCATTTTCGGACTGACTTACGCTCCGGGGGGAGACCATATGGCTGGACATGACAAGGGGCGGCTCTGGCTGCCCATGGCGCCGCTGCCGCTGCTGCTGGCGGGTTGCATCCCTGCCCCCGTGCAGGACAGCGCGCCCTATGCCGCGCCCCTGCCCCCGGCCCAGCCGGCGCCGGCCATTCCGCCATCACCCAGCATGCCGCCGCAACCGGTCAGGCCCGAGCCGCAGATGATCGAGCGCAAACCGGTCTGGACGGCGCAGCAGGTGACGGCAAATGCGCGGACGGTGGCCGCCAGCCTCTACAGCGTGCAGCCGGGCGACACGCTGCGCGGCATTGGCAACCGCACCGGCGCGGGATCGGACGCGATCGCGCGGGCCAACGGGCTGGCCCCGCCCTATGCGCTGCGGCCGGGGCAGAGCCTGTCGATCCCCGGCGGCCGCTATCATGCGGTGGCGGAGGGCGAGACCGGCATCGCCATCGCCGTTGCCTATGGCGTGCGCTGGAGCGACATTGTCGACATCAATGGCCTGACCGAACCCTATGTGCTGCGGCGCGGGCAGCGGCTGCTGCTGCCCGGTGGCGAGATGCCGGCCGCCCCGGTGGCCGCAGCGCCGGTGCGGGCGCCCGCATCCAGCCTGGAGCAGCGCGCCGCCGCCTTCCGCATCGACATTGACGATGTGCTGACCGGCGGCCAGCCTGCCGTCGCGGAGGAGAAACCGCGCGCGGTGGCCAAGGCCCAGCCCCGCCCCCTGCCCTCCAATGTGCCGATCGCCCAGCCCGGCGGTTTTTCCGGTCCATTCGCCTGGCCGCTCAAGGGCAATATCCTCTCGCACTTCGGCCCCGGCGAAAGCGGCGCCAAGAATAACGGCATCGACATTGCCGCGCCGATCGGCACGCCAATCAGGGCCGCAGCGGACGGCGTCGTCGCCTATGCCGGCGATAGCATCGCGGTGTTCGGCGGCCTGGTCCTCATCACCCATGGCAGCGGCTGGGTCAGCGCCTATGGCCATGCTAACCGGATCGACGTGGTGCGCGGGCAGAAGGTGACGAAGGGCCAGGTGATTGGCCTCAGCGGTGACACAGGCTATGCCAGCAAGCCGAAGCTGCATTTCGAGCTGCGCAAGGACCGGGTGCCGATCAATCCCATGACCCAATTGCCCACCCCATGAAGATCGCGCCGCCGCCTTCGGCATCGCCCATGGCCGGCTTTCTGCGGCGGCGATCGGCGCTGCCGGTCTGGGCGGACCTCGCCTGGCGGGTCGTCCTGGTCTTTGGCTTGATCGCGATCGTGCTGGCGCTCCACTGGTTCGGGCGCGACGGTCTCAAGGACAATTATGATGACCAGATCAGCTTCATCGACGTGCTCTATTTCACCACGGTCACCGTCACCACGGTCGGCTATGGCGATATCGTGCCGGTCTCGCCCGAAGCGCGCCTGTTCGAATCCATCTTCGTCACGCCGATCCGGCTGTTCGTCTGGATCATCTTTCTGGGCACGGCCTATAATCTCTTCTTCCGCAACATCCTCTACAGGTGGCGCATGGCACGCATTCAGGCCGATCTGCACAATCATATCGTCGTCACCGGTTTCGGCACCAGCGGCCAGGAGGCGGTGAACGAGCTGCTGGCGCGTGGCACCGACCCGCGCGAGATCGTGGTGATCGACGGCAGCGAGAAAGCGCTGGACCATGCCGAGGCGCTGGGCTGCAACGTGCTGTGCGGCGACAGCACGCGCGACAAGACGCTGAAGGACGTGGCCATCCACCGTGCCCGCACGATGATCGTGTCGGCCGGGCGCGACGACACGTCGATCCTGATCACCTTGACCGCGCGTCACCTGGCCCCGCGCCTGCCGATCAGCATCGTCGTGCGCAACGAGGATAATGAAGTGCCCGCCCGCCAGGCCGGCGCCACCACCGTCATCAACCCGGTCAGCTTTGCCGGGCTGCTGCTGGCCGGCAGCACCAGCGGCAAGCATATCGCCGACTATATGGCCGATCTTGCCGCATCGGGCGGCCGGGTAAAGCTGCACGAACGGCCTGTCCTGCCGCAGGAAATCGGCCAGCCGCTCTCGGCGATCGGTACCGGGCTTGGCGTGCGCATCTATCGCGGCGACCATCCGATCGGCTTCTGGGAGGAAGGCGCAAAGCGGCTCCAGACGGGCGACTGCATCATCGAGATCGTGGAAGAAACCGGCGCCACACCCCGCGCCGACGATCAATAGGTTCAAACCAGCGACAGACTGAACATGTTTGTTGCGCCACAGCAACATATGGCAAAATTCGTGCTACCCAGGGTGCAGCGCAGCATGAGGCCAATTGCCTTGCTGTCATAGAATGGCAACACTCCCCCTCAGGTCTGATTTTTGAGGGGTAGAATATGCGCTTGAAAAATGTCCTGAAAACCGGCGTCCTGCTGTCCGCCTTCCTTTATAACGCACCGTCTTTCGCCCAATCCACCGCGCCGCAGGCCGATGATGCCGGGGCCATCATCGTCACCGGATCACGCATCCGCCAGAATCCGCTGGACCAGGACAAGCCGATCGTCACGGTCGATCAGGAAGCGATCGCGCGGACCGGCCTTTCCTCGATCGCCGACGTTCTGCAGCGCATCCCGAGCGCTGGCGGCGGCCTCAACACCAAGGTCAACAATGCGGGCAATATCGGCGGTCCGCCCGACGGCACCGGCGTCAGCTCCGGCTCGGCCGAAATCGACCTGCGTTACCTGGGCGCCAAGCGCACGCTGATCCTCGTCGACGGCATGCGCTATGTGAACGGCTCGGCGGCCGGCGGCATCCCTGCCTCGGTCGACTTGAACTCCATCCCCGCCAGCATGATCGAACGGGTCGAGGTGCTGCAGTCGGGCGCCTCCCCGCTCTATGGCTCCGACGCGGTTGCCGGCGTCGTCAACATCATTACCAAACAGTCGCAGAAGGGGTTCGATCTGTCCGCCCAGTTCGGCACCTACGAACAGGGCGATGGCGAAACCTATGACCTCAACGCCAGCTATGGCCTGCAGTCCGATCGGGTGTCGATCGTCTTCGGCGGCAATTATGTGAAGCAGCAGAGCGTCCGCACCGCCGATCGCTCCATCTCCCGCTTCCCCAATCCGGGCCAGACGAGCTGCGCCGACCCGATCGGCGGCTGTTCCGGTGCCACGCCCAATGGCCGCTTCATGATCGGCGACGATGATCTGACGCTGATCGCGCCGGTCAGCGGGCGCCCGACCTATCCGGGCGACTTCAAGAATTTCACCTCGGCCGATCGCTATAATTTCGCGCCGGAAAATTACCTGCTGACGCCGTCGGAACGCTATGGCGGCTTCCTCAACGCCAAGTTCGAATTTTCCGACAATGTCAGCCTGCGCACGCGGCTGGTCTATCAGCATCGCAGTTCGACCACCCAGGCCGCACCGCTGCCGCTGTTCGTCGGCCCGGATGCGGGCAACGGCAATCTGCTCGACACGATCAGCATCGATGCGACCAATCCCTATAATCCGTTCGGCTTCACCTTGTCGTCGGGTGCCAATGGCGAGCCGGCTACCTATTCGCTGATCGCCCGCCGCTTCGTCGAGGGCGGGCCGCGCATCTTCAGCCAGGATGTCGACACCTTCACCATGCAATCGACGCTCGAAGGCTCCTTCGGGGTCGGCGACAAGACATGGTATTGGGACGTCAACGGCATGTATGGCAGCAATGACGCGCATCAGGTGTTCACCGGCAACCTGAACGCCGCCAAGCTGGCCCAGGCGCTGGGGCCAGTCGCGGGCTGCACCGGCGATTGCGTACCGTTCAACATCTTCGGCGGGGCCGGGTCGATCACCCAGGCCATGCTCGACTATGTGACCTTCGACCAGAAGGATCGCAGCACGCAGGAATTGTGGGACGCCACCGCCAACCTGTCGGGCGAATTGTTCGACCTGCCGGGCGGCGCGGTCGGCTTCGCCGTCGGCTACGAGCATCGCAACCAGCGCGCCAGCTACACCCCCGACCCGATCATCACCGCGGGCCTGGGCGCCGACGTGCCGACCAGCCCGGCCGCCGGCAGCTTCAATGTCGATGAAGTCTATGGCGAAATCCGCATCCCGATCCTCGCCGACGTGCCCTTCTTCCAGAAGCTGGAACTGGACGGCGCGGTGCGCCATTCCAACTATAGCAGCTTTGGCAGCAACACGACCTTCACCGTGTCGGGCCTGTGGAAACCGGTCAGCGACCTGCTGCTGCGCGGCGGCTATGCCGAGAGCCTGCGTGCGCCCAGCATCGGCGAAATGCATGCCGGCCGGTCGCGCACCGATCAGACGATCAACGACCCCTGCACCAGCGCAGCGGGCGGATCCTGGGACAATCCGACCGTGCGCGCCAACTGCATCGCCAATGGCGTGCCGGCCGATGGCAGCTATGACGAGCCGACCGGTGGCCAGCTGGGCGTCTTTTCCAGTGGCTCGACCAACCTGAAGCCGGAAACCGCCAAGACCTGGACCGCCGGCATGGTCTACAGCCCGGCCTGGGCACGCAACGGCTTTGCCAGCGCGCTCAGCCTTGAGGTCAATTATTATAATATCCGCCTCAAGAACGCGATCGACTCGGTGCCTGCGACGCTGACCCTGCGCCGCTGCGCCTTCGATGCCGATCCGGTCAGCTGCGCATCGATCAGCCGCACGCCCAGCGGTCTGGTCGCCGGCATCGACGCCACGCTGCAGAATCTCAACGCCATCAACACCGACGGCATCGACGGATCTTTGATCTATCGCTCCAAGCCGGTGGGCGAAGGCACGGTCGGGCTGACGGTCAACGCCGCCTATCTGCTGAGCTATGACATCAAGGCTCCGGCCGAGCTGAATGCACCGACCATCAAATGCGCCGGCACCGAACGCTGCGGTTCGGTCGACCAGGCCTATCCGCGCTTCAAGGCGACCACCACGCTCGACTATTCGGCCGATGCCTGGGGTGTTTCCTTCACCGGCCGCTATATCAGCAAGGTGACCGAGAGCGACGGCCATGTCATGGGATCGACCTTCTATGGCGACATGCAGGCCTATTTCTCGCCGGCCTGGCTCGACCATCGCACCCGGCTGACGATCGGCGTCAACAACCTGTTCGACAAGGATCCGCCGGCCTGCTTCACCTGCGACAGCGCCAATTTCGACCCGACCACCTATGATGTGCCGGGCCAGTTCGGCTACATCCGCCTGTCCTACAAGATGTGATAGATTAGTCGCTTAGCCATGGCGAAGGGCGCGTCCATCCGGGCGCGCCCTTTGTCTTTTCGGCTACCCCGTGACATTTGGCGCAAAAATCCCTATGTGCGCGCCGATCATGGCAACCAAAATCCCAGACGCGCCGAAGATCGGCATGGTTTCGCTCGGCTGTCCGAAGAACCTGGTCGACTCCGAACGTATCCTGACCAAGCTGCGTTCCGACGGCTATCAGATGTCCGCCGACTATGCCGGCGCCGACGTCGTGCTGGTCAACACCTGCGGCTTCCTCGATTCCGCCAAGGAAGAATCGCTCGAAGCGATCGGCGAGGCCATGGCCGAAAATGGCCGCGTCATCGTCACCGGTTGCATGGGCGACGAAGCGGACGTGATCCGCGCGAAATTCCCGCAGGTGCTGGCCGTCACCGGCGCGCATCAATATGAGCAGGTGGTCAATGCGGTGCATGACGCGTCGCCGCCCATCCCCAACGCCTTTGTCGACCTGGTGCCCGAAGGCGGGCTGAAGCTCACCCCGCGCCATTACAGCTATCTGAAGATTTCAGAGGGCTGCAACCACCGTTGCTCCTTCTGCATCATCCCCTCGATCCGCGGCGACCTGGTGTCGCGGCGCATCGACGCGGTGCTGCGCGAGGCGGAAAAGCTGGTCGCGGCCGGCACCAAGGAATTGCTGGTCATCAGCCAGGACACCTCGGCCTATGGCGTCGACACCCGCCACGAGCCGCGCATGTGGAAGGGCCGCGAGGTCCGCGCCCATATGACCGATATGGCACGCGAACTGGGCCAGTTGCGCACGGCGGACGGCGTCGCCCCCTGGGTCCGCCTCCATTATGTCTATCCCTATCCCCATGTCGACCATGTCATCCCGCTGATGGCCGAGGGGCTGCTGACGCCCTATCTCGACATCCCCTTCCAGCATGCCTCGCCGAGCGTGCTCAAGGCGATGAAGCGCCCGGCCAACGAAGCCAAGGTGCTCGATCGCATCCGCAAGTGGCGCGACATCTGCCCCGACATCGCGATCCGTTCCAGCTTCGTCGTCGGCTTCCCCGGCGAGACCGAGGCGGACTTCCAGTATCTGCTCGACTGGCTGGACGAGGCCCAGCTCGACCGCGTCGGCGCCTTCCGCTTCGAGCCGGTCGAGGGCGCCCCCGCCAATGACCTGCCGGGCGCCGTGCCCGAAGAGGTCAAGGAAGAACGCTACCAGCGGATCATGGAAAAAACCGCCGCGATCAGCGCCGCCAAGCTGCAGGCCAAGGTCGGCCGGGTCATGCCGGTGATCATCGACGAGGTCGGCGAGCCCGACGAGGAAGATGGCAGCATCGGCGCCACCGCGCGCAGCCAGGCCGACGCGCCGGAAATCGACGGCAATGTCTTCCTGCGCGACGTCGGCGAAGGCCGCAAGGCGGGCGACATGTTCGACGTGCTGATCGAGGATGCCGACGATCACGACCTGTACGGCGTGCCGGCCTGACCGATCGGGAACCGGATATCAGGGCCTGACGAACGCGTCCTGATATTCGGTCTTGATCGCCTTGTAGGTCGCCGCATCGACCGGCAGCTTGATGTCATAGCTGCCCTCGGCATAGGGGCCGGCGCCATAGGGGCCGATCGTCACCTGGATGCCGTCGATCAACTTGCCGTCGCGCGATGTCGGCGCCAGCACCTGCTTCATCGGATCGATGCATTTGGTGAAGTCGTCATCGCCCGGCACCACCGGCGCGCCGCGCTTTTCCGCCCGCGCCCGGTCCAGCGCCTCGCAGAAACTGTCATGGATCGCCGCTGCAAAGGCCGCTTCGGAGGTCAGCAGCGCGCCGAAATCGGTTTCGCGCCGCCGCTCCCTGTCCCACAGCAGCGCTTCATAGCCGGTCATGCCATGGGCGCCGCCAGTATACATGTAATTGGCGGATTCGAGCGCCAGGAAGCGCGGCGTATCGGCCATCACGCTCCAGCGCGTCTCGCGGCTGTGGGCGTGGAAGGGGAAGCCCGCTTTCCTGGCCGAATCCCGGTCCTGCGTCGCCATCTTGAGCGCATCGGCCTTGTTCTCGGCCATGGCGTGGGCGAAGCGATCGACCAGCGTCGGGATCGCCGCCGCCTGCGCCGGATAGGCGTAGAGAAATTCCAGCAGCTCGGTCTTGTCCGTCTGCTCGAATGGTTCGGCGGGTGGGGCAGCGGGTCGCGTGGTGCCGGCCATGCGGTCGACAAAGGCGCGCATCGTCGCATTGGCGGGCATGTTGCCGCCGGGCGTGTCATCCTCAGTCGATTTCGAGCAGCCGGACAGCAACAGGGCTGCGAGCAGCAGCCCCGTCGTCCCGTTCCCCCACCCTGCCCGCATCAGTGCGGCTTGGCCGTCAGGCAGCGTTCGCTGATCGCCTTGCGCGCATAGTCGCCGGCGAGCGCGCGATGGATATTGGGCCAGCCTTCGGCCACCAGCGCCTGCTCGACCGCATGGGCGTTGGCGAACTGGCCGCTTTCGGCCAGCGCATAGGCGCGGGCGCGCAGCGCCTGCAGGCCGCTATTGTCGGAACGGATCATGGCTACTCTCCTTGCCGTTTATTATGAACTGGAACCTAGGCACTCGGGCCACAATAGGCAAATGCCCTGACGGCCGGCCGGGTTTCCACCGGGACGAAAGAAGATGCAAAAATGGCCCGTTCCCATGTGGAGCGCTTTCTCCTACATCCCTGTGCATGACCGAATTTGCCGACCTGCTCAAAGCCGATAATGGCCAGCCCGCCCGTTCCATCCAGCTGATCGAAGCGGCCGAACTGGACGCCTGGTTCACCGCCCAGCCCGAGCGGGTCCGCGCCCTGATCAGCGCCCAGAAATTCCACGCCAAGCCGAACGAATATGCGATCGTCCCCGGCGAGGGGCAGAGCGACTGGTCGGTCGTGGCCGGGGTCGCCAAGCGCGACGCCCTCGGCAGCTGGTGCCTGGCCAGACTGGCCGAGAGCCTGCCCGAGGGCAGCTATCGCCTGGCCGAAGGCAGCACCGGCGCGGCGGCGCTGGGCTGGCTGACGGCGCAATATCGGTTCGAACGCTATCGCAAGGATGAAGGCGCGGCCGGGCCGCGCGTGTTGCTGACCAGCGACGTCGCCCGGATCGAGGCGATCGTGCAACAGGCTGAAGCGGTAGCGCTGGTCCGCGACCTGGTGAACACGCCGGCCGCCGACATGGGGCCGCAGGATCTGGAAGATGCCGTGCGCCAGCTAGCGCAGGCCCATGGCGGCGACGTGCAGGTGACGCGCGGCGACGCGCTGGAGCAGGGTTTCCCGATGATCCACGCCGTCGGCAAGGCGGCGGACAAGAGCTTTGCCCCGCGCCTCATCGAAATGGCCTGGGGCGACCCCGCCGCGCCGCGCATCGCCGTGGTCGGCAAGGGCATCTGCTTCGACAGCGGCGGCCTCGACATCAAGCCATCATCGGGCATGCGCCTGATGAAGAAGGATATGGGCGGCGCGGCCCATGCGATCGCGCTGGCCCGGCTGATCATCGGCGCACGACTGCCGGTGCGGCTGCACCTGCTGGTGCCGACCGCCGAAAATGCCATCAGCGGCAATGCCTTCCGCCCCGGCGACATATTGCGCAGCCGGCAGGGGCTGACGGTGGAAATCGGCAATACCGACGCCGAAGGGCGGCTGGTACTGGGCGACGCGCTGACCCGCGCGGGTGAGGAAAAGCCAGAGCTGATCGTCGATTTCGCGACCCTGACCGGCGCGGCGCGCGTCGCCGTCGGCCCGGACCTGCCCGCGCTGTTCACCAATGACGAGGCACTGGCGAGCGACATCGCGGCGGCCGGCACGGCGGTCGACGACCCGACCTGGCGCCTGCCGCTGTGGGACGGTTATTATGACATGCTGAAGTCCGACATTGCCGACATGAACAATGCCGGCGAAGGCGGCTTTGCCGGCGCGGTGACCGCCGCCTTGTTCCTGCAGCGCTTCGTGCCGGAGGGCACGGCCTGGATCCACCTCGACACCTTCGCCTGGCGACCGGCGGCCCGTCCGGGCCGGCCCAAGGGCGGCGAGGCCCTGGGCCTGCGCGCAGTCTTCCGCCTGCTCCAGCAACGCTATGACGGCGCGCGATAGTCAAACTGCAATATCCTGCGATCCGTTACGCAACCGGATTGGCTATCATGCGTTAGGGGGGCATGAACGCGCTCGCTTCCCCGCAACAGGCCGCCCAGATCGACCGTCCCGGCATACAGCCGCTCAGCCAGTGGATGCGGACCCTGGTGGATTATGTGCGGTCGGGAAAACCCGACCTCACCAACCGCCAGATGGCCCTGATGCTGACCGTCTATATCGGCGATGGCCCGCATACGGTGCGCGGCCTGGCCGAACAGTTGCATGTGTCCAAGCCGGTCATCACCCGCGCGCTGAACAAGCTTTCGGCGCTCGGCTATCTCCGACGAGAGCGGGATGCGGCCGATCGGCGCAATATTTTCATCACCCGCACGTCGAAGGGCGCGGAATTCCTTGACGCCTTTCACCATTTCATCGCAGGAACCGCGCGCGATGACAGGCCAGATCAACACCACGCGGAACGCACCGCCTGAAAGAACCCGGTTCAAGCTGGACGGCAGATCCGTAGCGCTCGACCACCGCGTCCATGCGGCGCGTGGCGACCTTGCGGACATCTCGCTCGCCGGCGTGCTCTTTTCCGCCCATTATGCCCGCGCGGTCGAACTGACCTGCGTGGCGCCCGGCGCGCCGATCCTGTCCCAGCCCTCGCACAATGCCGAGGCGGTCAGCGAATTGCTGCGCGGCGAAAGCTTCCATGCGCTCGACGTCACGACCGACTGGGCCTGGGGCTTCTGCGGGCATGACGGCTATGTCGGCTATATCCGCCGCGACGCACTGGACGTGAAGGAGGCGGTGAGCCACCGCATCGTCAACCAGAGCGCGCCGCTGTTCAGCCGCGCCGACATCAAGGCACCGATCGCCGATCACTGGCCGCTGGGCGCCCGCTTCGGCGGCGAGGCCGAGGACAGCTTCCTCGCGACCGGCGACGGCTTCATCCATGGCCGCCATGCCGCACCGCTCGACTCGCGGGAAAGCGACTGGGTCGCGGTGGCGCAGCGCTATCTGGGCCAGCCCTATGTCTGGGGCGGCCGTGGCCATCGCGGCATCGACTGTTCGGGGCTGGTGCAGGTTGCGCTGGGCGAATGCGGCATCGCCGTGCCGCGCGACACCGACCTGCAGTGCGAGGGCATTGGCGCGCCGATCGAGGCGAGCGTGCCGTTGCAGCGCGGCGACCTGATCTTCTTCCCCGGCCATGTCGGGATCATGACCGACGCCACCCATATGCTGCACGCCAACGCCCATTGGATGGCCGTGGTGGTCGAGCCGCTGGCCGATGTCGTCGCCCGGCTGGCGCCCGACCATGAACAGCCGATCATCGCGCGGCGGAGGATTGCCCCATGACCACGAAGATCTTCATCGACGGCGGCCATGGCACCACCGGCATCGAGATTGCCGATCGCCTGGCCGACCGGCCCGAACTGTCGCTGATCACGGTCGATGAAAAGGATCGCCGCAACATGGCGGCCCGGCGCGACGCGCTGAACGCGGCCGACATCGTGATCCTGTGCCTGCCCGACGATGCCGCACGCGAATCCGTGTCGATGATCGACAATGACCGCACCCGCGTGATCGACGCATCGACCGCGCACCGCGTCGCCGACGGCTGGACCTATGGCTTCCCCGAACTGGAACCGGGCCATCGCGAGCGGCTGGCCAACAGCCGCTTCGTCGCCAATCCCGGCTGCTGGCCGACCGGTTTTCTGGGGCTGGTCCGTCCGCTGGTGCTGGCCGGCCTGCTGCCGGCCGACTGGCCGGTGACGGTATCGGGCGCATCGGGCTATTCGGGTGGCGGCAAGGCGATGATCGCCGAATATGAGGGCGCCGAGGGCGCGCCGACCGCCTTCCGCGCCTATGGCCTGAGCCTGGCGCACAAACATGTGCCGGAAATGACCCGCTATTCGGGTCTGGCCCATCCGCCGCTGTTCGCGCCGGCCGTCGCCAATGCCTATCGCGGCATGCTGGTGGAAGTGCCGCTGCAGCTGCGCGCCATGCCCGGCACGCCCGCCCCGGCGGACATCCACGCCGCGCTGGCCGCCGCCTATGCAGGATCGCCGATCGTCAGCGTGACGCCCTTGGCCGACAGCAGCGCCATGGCACAGATTGATGTCGAGCATGTCGGCGCGACCGATCGCCTGTCGCTGTCGGTGTTCGGCAATGCGCAGAGCGGCCAGGTCCGTCTGGTCGCCACGCTCGATAATCTGGGCAAGGGTGCGGCAGGCGCCGCCGTGCAGAATCTCAACATCCTGGCCGGCTTGCCGGAAACCGCCGGCCTGCGGCTCTAAAGCGCCGTCAGCCAGACAGCAAAAAGGGCCGGAGCGTTCCATGACGCTCCGGCCCTTTTTGCGTTCAGACTATCAGTGGATCGTGCCGAGCGGCTGGTGATGGGCGAGCAACACGATCAGCCGCTCGATCTGGCGCCAGTGGCAGAAATGGATGTGGTTGCCGAGGTCGCGGCTGCGATCGGCCCGCGCCGCCGCCTCATAGCCGGCATTGGCGCCAAAGGTCGCGATCAGTTCCGTCGCATCCTCATAGCTCTTTCGATCCGAAAGATATGGCATGTGCATGCGACCCCCGATTTTTTGCGCGCCCTTTCCCCTCCCCTATCAACCCCCATGCCAGTTTGGCGCTTTGGCGCAGCAGGCCGATGACGAGGGTGAACAGCCGGTTAGCCAAGTCCCGCAGCGGGACAGGCGCGCCATTTCGGGACGCGAGCCGTTCCGATCCGGGACAGGGGAGACGCGGGCGACAAGCGACTGGCCATGGGCGGCGGGCCATGGCAAGGATGGGCCATGAACAAGGCGAAGAATCCGACCGGCGCGGGCGCCATCATCGCATTGCTGATCATGGCCGGGGCGATCGGCGGCGGCCTGCTGGGACAGCCCAGCATCGGCCTGCTGGTCGGCACCGGAGCCGGCATCCTGATCGCCCTGCTGCTGTGGCTGCGCGAACGAAAGGCTTAACTAACCACCCGCGCAACGGAGCGCCTTGCCGGGCGTCGCATCGCCGCATAGATGTGGCGACATGAAGAAGCATTTCATCGCCATCCCCCTCGTCGCGCTGGTCATTGCCGGCGGCGCCTTCCTCTACTTCGCGCAGGGCGACACGGCCCAGTTGCCGGCCGGTGCCGATGTCGGCCGGGAACCGCGCTTCACCACGCCGCGCAACGAGTTTTTCCCGACCGTTAACATCGCCGAGGTCAAGCCGTGGAAGGCTGGAGAGAAGCCGGTCGCGGCCAAGGGTCTGGTGGTCGAGCGCTTTGCCGAGGGGCTGAGCCATCCGCGATCGCTGCTGCGCCTGCCCAATGGCGACATATTGACGGCCGAGACCAACAGCCAGCCCCGCCCGCAGACCGGCATCGTCAGCCGGGTGATGAATTTCCTGATGAACAAGGCCGGCGCCGGCGTCCCCTCGCCCGACCGCATCAGCCTGCTGCGCGACACCGATGGCGATGGCAAGGCGGACACCAAGACGGTGTTCCTGAGCGGCCTCTATTCGCCCTATGGCATGGCGCTGATCGGCGACACCCTCTATGTCGCCAACACCAATGCGCTGATGGCCTTCCCCTATAAGGAAGGCGAGACCAAGATCAGCGACAAGGGGCGGAAGATTCTGAACCTGCCGGCCCAGGCGCCGAACATGCACTGGACCCGCAGCCTGACCGTCGGCCCCAACGGGCTGCTCTATGTCGGCGTCGGATCGAACAGCAATATCGGCGAAAATGGCCTGGAAAGCGAAGCCAACCGCGCCGCCGTGCTGGAGGTCAATCCCAAGACCGGCGACTATCGCATCTATGCGTCGGGCCTGCGCAACCCGGTCGGCCTGGCGTTCGAACCCAGGAGCGGCGTGCTGTGGGGCGTGGTCAATGAGCGCGACATGCTGGGCGGCGACCTGGTCCCCGACTATCTGACCCGCGTCGAATTCGGTGCCTTCTATGGCTGGCCGTGGAATTACTGGGGCGGCTATGAGGATCGCCGGGTCCAGCCGCAGCGGCCGGAAATCCGCGAATATACCAAGCGCCCCGACTATGCGCTGGGCAACCATGTCGCGCCGCTGGGCCTGAGCTTCTCCAAGGATGCGCAGCTTGGCGCCACCTATGGCAATGGCGCCTTTGTCGGCCTGCATGGCAGCTGGAACCGCAAGCCGGCCGCGGGCTACAAGGTCGTGTTCATTCCGTTCGAGGATAATGGCGAAGTCGGCAAGGCCAAGCCGGTCGACGTGCTGACCGGATTCCTGGACGCACAGGGCGCGGCGCGAGGCCGGCCGGTCGACGTGACCGTGGACGCCAAGGGTGCGCTGCTGGTGGCGGACGATGTCGGCGGCGTCGTCTGGCGGGTGACCCGCGCACAATAATCATGGCTCGCCCGGCCGAAGCGTCGAAAAAACTTGTTCGCAAGACCAGACGCTTAATTTCGGCCGGGCAACAGTAGGGATATATTGCCCCGTTCGCGCGCTGATACGCGATGCGACAGGCGTCCAAGATGAAACCGATCGAACCGGCGGAGCTATATCAGCTGCGGGCGGACAGCGCGCGGCGATCCCTTCATCACTTGCGCATGGAAGCGCTGGGCCAGCCGGACCGACGACAAGGCTATGACCTGGAGCATGATCGGCGGCTGGCGGAAATGTATTTCAACACCTTCGCCGCCCTCGCCCATCGACAACGTCACAGCGACACGCTGAGCCTGGCCCGCGTCATCAAGACGATGGCCGATGCCGCGCCGCTATGCGACACCGCCGTCGATCCGCCGCGTTGCCGCAAGGAACTGGACCGACTGGTCGACGAATTTCTGAGCCTTGCCGAAAAGGACGGCGACTGAGAATCAGACCGAGAGGCCGTGACGGCCGGCGAGTTCGACCACATATTGCCAGGCCACACGGCCCGAGCGGCTGCCCCGCTGCGTTGCCCACTGGATCGCGTCGAGCGGCTCGACGCTGAGACCCAGCGCCTGCGCATAGCCCTCGACAATGGCGACATAGGCATCCTGGTCGAGCGCATGGAAGCCCAGGCTGAGGCCGAACCGGTCCGACAGCGCCATCTTGTCATCGACCACGTCGCGCGGATTGATCGGATCATCCTGCTCCGACAGGTTGCGCGGCACGATATGGCGGCGGTTGGACGTCACATAGAGGCGGACATTGGCCGGACGCGCGGCGGTGCCGCCCTGGAGCAGCGAACGCAGCGCACGGGCATCGCCCACGCCTTCGTCAAAGCCCAGATCGTCGAGGAACAGGATGAAGGGTCGGGTCGTGCTGCGCAGCAGGGTGAAGAGCGCCGGCAGGCTGGCCAGTTCATCGATCGCGCATTGCAGCAGGGCGATGTCCTGCCCTTCCGCCTGCAGCTTGCCGACCACCGAAGCCACGGTCGCCGACTTGCCGGTGCCGCGCGCGCCCCACAGCAGCACGTCATGCGCGGCATGGCCGGCGGCATGGCGGCGGCTATTGTCGAGCAGCGCACTCTTTTGCGCATCGATGCCGGTCAGCAGATCATAATCCACCGGGGCGAACGCATCCACCGCGCGGATCGCCACCCCGTCCCACACATAGGCGGGAGCAGCCGCAAGGTCGGCAGAGGAAGCCGGCGGCGGCGCGAGCCGTTCCAGCGCTTCGGCGATACGGGTCAGCAGGGCGTCGTTCATGGCGCGGGATTAGCCGGGCCGCGCCGTTGCGGCAAGCTTTGCCAACAATGTCATGTCACTGTCGCAATGGCCTTTTACTGCAGCGTTCCGGGGTCTATATCGCGGGGGTCGTGACTATCCCAAATCCAGCCTTTTCCACCAGGGTCTGCCGCTATGGCGCGGAAGCGCTTCGCGAGGCAGCCTTGCTGATCCGCGCCGGCGAGCCCGTCGCCGTTCCCACCGAAACCGTCTATGGCCTGGCCGCCGATGCCACCGATTCCCAGGCGGTCGCGGGCATCTACAGCGCCAAGGGGCGGCCCAGCTTCAACCCGCTGATCGTCCATGTCGCCGACATGGAGATGGCGCGGCGGCTGGCCGATTTTTCGCCCCAGGCCGAGCAGCTTGCCGCCCGCTTCTGGCCGGGCGCGCTGACCATGGTGCTGCCGGTGCGGGCCGATAGCGGCCTGTCGCCGCTGGTGATGGCTGGCCTGCCGACCGTGGCGCTGCGCCTGCCGGCCCATCCCGCGATGCGCGCGCTGATCCGCGAGAGTGGCCGGCCGCTGGCTGCGCCTTCGGCCAATCGCAGCGGATCGATCAGCCCCAGCCGGGCCGAGCATGTGCTGGCCAGCCTCAACGGCAAGATCCGCATGATCCTGGACGAAGGCCCGACCAGCGAAGGGCTGGAATCGACCATCGCCGCCCCCGAAGCGGACCGCATCCGCCTGCTGCGCCCCGGCCCGGTCACGGCCGCGATGCTGGAGGAGGCAAGCGGCCTGCCGGTCATCACGGGGAAGGACAATGCGAAGATCGAAGCACCCGGCCAGCTCGAAAGCCATTATGCGCCGTCGAAGCCGGTGCGGCTCAACGCGCTGCGGGCGGAAAAGGATGAATATCTGATCGGCTTCGGGCTGATGCCCTGCCATCTGAACCTGAGCGTCGACGCGGATCTGCGCGAGGCGGCAGCCAATCTGTTCGCGGCGCTGCACGTCGCCGACGCCAGCACCCAGGAGCGGATCGCGGTCGCGCCCATCCCTGACGAGGGGATCGGCACCGCCATCAACGACCGGTTACGCCGCGCCGCGGCCTGACCGGTCGATCCGGCTCAGCCGCAATTGTCGTAGCCGGCCTTGCGGCATTCGCGGCGGCGCTGTTCGTCGGCCTTCTTGCGCGCCTTGCCTTCCTCGGCCTCCTGCTTGCGCATCTTGCGGCCATAATTGCGGTCGGCCTCGTCCTGGCTGGTCGTCGCCCAGTCGGCCGCCTGCGCACCTGCGCGCACCGGCAAGGTCACGATATCCACCGCCGTCCTGGCAATACAGCCCGGCAGCATCAGCAGCATCGCCGGCGCCAGCAGCATGATCGTCTTGGTCATTCTCAAAGTCCCCCGACTCGTCCGTTGCGCTGCATCTGCCATGGTCGACATTAACCATAAGCTAAGAACGCGGCGAAACGGGACGAGCGGTCGGGAAATCGGCCAGGCCGAGGATTATTCCTCGATGCGCGCGGCAAAACCCTTGCGCAGCTTGGCCAGCTTGGGCGGAATCACCGCCATGCAATAGGGATTCTGGTCGCCGACCCGCTCCCAATATTTCTGGTGATAATCCTCGGCCGGATACCAGGGGGCGTCCGCCTCGATCGCGGTCACCACCGGATCGACCTGGTCCACCTGCGCCCGCGCGATGCCGGCCAGCGCCTCGGCCTGCTGCTCGGCCGAATGGGGGAAGATCGCCGAACGATATTGCGTCCCGATGTCGTTGCCCTGGCGGTTCAGCGTCGTCGGATTGTGGGTGGCGAAGAAGATGTCGAGCAGGTCGGCATAGCTGATGACGGCCGGGTCGAAGGCGATGCGGATCGCTTCGGCATGGCCGGTATTGCCGGTGCAGACCTCCTCATAGGTCGGATCGACCTTGGTCCCGCCGATATAGCCGCTCTGGACCGATTCCACGCCCTTGAGCGTCTGGTAGACTGCTTCCGTACACCAGAAGCAGCCACCAGCCAGCGTTGCGATTTCCTGCGCCATATATCGATAATCCTTATCCAGCTTTGGCGCGCTAGATAGGAGCAATCAGGCCGCGGTTCCAGTCTGCGCCGCATTCTGCGCCATTGCCTGTTCGGCCTTGGCGCGTTCTTCGGCGACCAGTTCCTTGCGCGACAGCTTGCCGACCAGCGTCTTGGGCAGGCTGGCCCGCACCTCGACCTCGCAGACCCGCTCATGCTTGCCCAGTTGCGGGTTGAGCCAGTCCTTGAGCCCCGGCCCGTCGATGGTCGCGCCTTCGTTCAGGGTCACGAACGCCTTGGGCTGCTCGCCGCGATAACGGTCGGGCACGCCGATCACCAGCGCTTCCTTCACCGATTCATGATGATAGAGGACCGATTCCACCTGGCTCGGGAAGACCTTGAAGCCACCGACGGCGATCATGTCCTTGAGGCGATCGACGATCCGCACATAACCATCGTCATCAACCTCGCCAACGTCGCCGGTGCGCAGGAACTCGCCCACGAACACCTGCGCGTCCGCGTCCGGCCGGTTCCAATAGCCCTTCATGATCTGCGGACCGGCGAACATCAGTTCGCCCGGCTCGCCCGCGGGCGGCGGCTGGGTCGGATCCTCGCGGCTGACGATCTTGACGCGGGTGCCCGGCACGGGCTGACCGACGGTGCCGGTCTTGTTCAGCCCCTCATAGGGATTGGCGCAGACGATCGGGCTGGTTTCGGTGAGGCCATAGCCCTCGATCAGCCGCGCGCCGGTCACCGCCTCGAACTTCTGCTTCACCTCCATCGGCAGCGGCGCGCCACCCGAAATGCAGGTGCGCAGCGACGAGAAATCGATGTTCGGCAGGGCCGGATGATCGAGCAGCGCCTGATACATGGTCGGCACGCCGGGCAGAGACGTCGCCTTGGTCCGCTGCACGGCCGAAAGCACCTGCACCGCCTCGAACCGGGGCAGCATCACCATCTCGCCGCCATTCATGACGGTCCGGTTCAGCGTGCAGGTGTTGGCGAAGACGTGGAAGAAGGGCAGCACCGCGATGATGCGGTCGTCGCCCTCGCCCGCATGCGGGTCGATCGCCTGCGCCTGGCGCGCATTGGCGGTCAGATTCTGGTGGGTCAGCATCGCGCCCTTGGGCGTGCCGGTGGTGCCGCCGGTATATTGCAGCAGCGCGACGTCGTTGACCGGATCGATGTCGGCCACGATGCATTCGCCTGCATTGGCGATCAACCGGTCATAGCGGATGACGCGCGGATCATGCGGCAGCGGCGTCGTCTCGCCGCGCTTGAACAGGCGGAAGAGGATACTCTTGGCGGTCGGCAGCACCTCAGCGATCGAGCCGACCACCAGCTTTTCGAGGCTGCTATTGTCCAGCACCTTGAGCGCGGTCGGCAGCAATGCCTTGGCCGACAGGGTGAACAGGATCTTGGTGCCGCTATCCTCGACCTGATGCTCCAGTTCGGCGGCGGTGTAGAGGGGGGAGAAGTTGACGACGATCGCGCCGGCCAGCAGCGCGCCATAATAGGCCGCGACATAATGGGGGGTGTTGGGCAGGTAGAGACCGACCCGGTCCCCCTTCTTCACGCCCATGGCCTGCAAACCACAGGCGATGCGCCTGATGTCGTCCATCATCGCGCCATAGCTGAACTTGCGCCCCATGAAGTCGATCATGTGGGCCTGCGGGTGGGCGGTGGCGCTCTGCGTTACCATGTCCCCCATCGACATCGGCGGGAACGTCTGCTCCCACGGCGTAGGGTGCTGATAATGCTCGCGCCAGATCTTTTCTCTGCTCTCCATTTACAGAAGTGTAAGTGGCCCGAGCGCTTTACGCAAGCGTCAACCTGTGTCTGGATTGTAGCAAAAAGGCCGCGCCCGAAAGCCGGCGCGGCCCTTGAGAATGCTGCATCGCAGCGGGTCGGAAAGAGCGTCGGATGACGCTACGTCTTCAGACCTCGCCCTTGTTGCTGCTGAACGGATCAAGGATGGTCGCGGCGCCCGAAATCAGCTCGGACTCGCTCTTGAGCGCCTGCTCGATGCGGCGCGCATTATCCTCGCGCTCGCGGCGCAGTTCCTCGATCAGCGCCTCACGATCGCCATCCAGACGCGAATCGGTCGGCATCTCGATGCCGGCCTTCTTCGCCGCCTTGCTGACCAGCGCATCCAGTTCGCGCTGCGAGCACAGGCCCAGCGTCACCGGATCCTTGGGCGTGATGTTGCTGATGTTCCAGTGGCTGCGATCGCGGATCGCGGCGATGGTGGTGCGGGTGGTGCCGATCAGCTTGCCGATCGCGCCGTCCGAAATCTCCGGATGGTTGCGCAGGATCCAGGCGATGCCATCGGGCTTGTCCTGGCGCTTGCTTACCGGGGTGTAGCGCGGCCCCTTGGTGCGGCGGACCGGTTCGGGGCCCTTGAGCATCTTGAGCTTGTAGTCGGGATTGCTCTCGCCCTTGTGGATTTCATCCATGGTGATTTCATGGGCGCGCACCGGATCGCGGCCGGTATATTTGATGCCGGCAGTGTCATCGGCGATGGCCTGGACTTCCAGGATGTGGAGCCCGCAAAATTCCGCGATCTGGTCAAAGCTCAGAGCGCTATTGTCGACCAGCCAGCTGGCGGTCGCATGGGGCATGAGGGGCTGGGACACGGGGTCTTCTCCGGCTCTAAAAACGATAAGGGCCGCCCAAGCAGGGCGGCCACGACATGTCAGGGATAGAGCATCGCGGGGCTTGCGGCAAGGAAAAGCGTCAGGCGGCGCTGTCCATCACCACCGGATCGATCGGATGCAATCCGGCCAGGAATTCCTGCGCGCTGCGTTCCCAGCTGAAGCTGCGGCCATAGGCGGCACAGGCTGCCCGATCGCACAGCAGCGCGGCGGCGATGGCATCCTCCAGCCGCTCCGACAGCGCGCCGGTTTCCGGCGTGACGATATCGATCGGCCCGGTGACCGGATAGGCTGCGACCGGCGTGCCGGCGGCCAGCGCCTCGATCATCACCAGCCCGAACGTGTCGGTGCGGCTGGGGAAGACGAACACGTCCGCGCCGGCATAGATCGTCGCCAGATCGGCACCGAACTGCGCACCCAGGAAACGGGCGTCGGGATAAGCCCGTTCCAGCGCCCCGCGCGCCGGGCCGTCGCCCACGATCACCCTGGTTCCGGGATGCTCGCTGGCCAGAAAGGCTTCCAGATTCTTCTCGACCGCGACCCGGCCGACATAGAGCTGGATCGGGCGCGGCAGGTCCGCCAGCAGGGACGAGGGGGCGACACCGCCGGCAAAGGTCTTGAGGTCCACGCCCCTGCCCCATTTGCGGACATTGGCGACGCCATGGGCACGCAATTGCTGCCGCACCGACCGGGTCGACACCAGCACCGCCTGCGCCGGGCCATGGAACCAGCGAATATAGCGCCAGAACCAGGCCGCCGGCAGCCCGGTGCGCTGCGACACATAATCGGGGAAATGGGTGTGATAGGCGGTGGTGAAGGGCACATTGCCGCGCAGGCACCAGCGCCGGGCGGCAAAGCAGAGCGGCCCTTCGGTCGCCAGATGGACGGCGTCGGGACGGAAGGCGGCGATCGCCTGCCCCACCACGCCCGATCGCACCAGTGCCAGCCGGATTTCGGGATAGGTCGGACAGGGAATGGAGCCATAGAGATCGGGCGAGATCACTTTCACCTCATGGCCCATATGCTCCAGTTCGGCCTGGATCGTCTGCAGCGTGCGCACCACGCCATTGACCTGCGGCGTCCAGGCGTCGGTGACGATCGCGATCCGCATGGCCCCTCTCCGCGTCAGGCCGCCATCAGCGCCGGCGTCTTTTCGCCGCGCTTGGCGATCTCGTCGGCCCAGTGCAGCACCTCCATCGCGCCGCTGGCATGTTCGACCAGCGCGGTGCAGCCCTCCACCCAGTCGCCATCATTATAATATTCGATGCCCTCGATCTCGCGCATCTCGGCATTGTGGATATGGCCGCACACCACGCCGTCGACGCCGCGCGCGCCGGCTTCATGCGCCACCACTTCCTCGAAGCGGGAGATGAAGGACACGGCATTCTTGACCTTGTGCTTGGCCATCTTGGACAGTGACCAATAAGGCAGGCCCATGCGCCGGCGCACCGCGTTGACCACCACGTTGAGGCGCATCAGCGTCGTGTAGGCTGCGTCACCCACAAAGGCGAGCCAGCGATGCGCCAGCATGATCGTGTCGAACTCGTCGCCATGCAGCACCAGCAGCTTGCGCCCGTCGGCGGTCTCGTGGATCGCCTTGCGCCGGATCTCGACGCCGCCGAAATTCATGCCGGTGAACTGACGGAACATCTCGTCATGATTGCCGGGGATATAGACGACACGGGTGCCGCGCTTGGCCCGCTTCATGATCCGCCACAGCACGTCATTATGCGCGGCGGGCCAGTAGAAGCGCTTCTTGAGCCGCCAGCCGTCGATGATGTCGCCGACCAGATAGATGGTGTCGCTGTCGACGCTGTCCAGGAAATCGATCAGCATCGTGGCGTTGCAGCCGCGCGTGCCCAGATGGATGTCGGAAATCCAGATGGTGCGATAGCGGCGACGCGCGCCTTCCCGTTCAGGGATGTGGAAGCGGTCGTCAGCCCCCTCTTCCAGTTCGCTCAGGAAGGGCAAGCGCGTGATGGCGTTCATGTCTACGTCCTCAAGGGCTGTTGTCCTTGAGGCCGAATCCTTAGCGCCGCTCTGTTACAACTCCGCACCGAATATGACGGAAATGCTACGACCTTCGACCATCCAATGCAGGGTGCCAAGTGACTTTCCCTCCCCAATGCCGCGCGAACTCAGTAGCTCGCTGCCGCAATTCAGGAGTGGCGTCTAAAAGGAAAAATGCTCGCGCAGTTCCCACTGCCGACCTGAGCGCATCAACCTTAAAACCCAATTCCGCGAGGCGCTCACCCCAGTGCATCAACTCCACGATGTTGCCGCCTGCCATCCTTGTATGATGGTGATAGACCACAATGGTCCGACCATCTCGTTGCAACGCCTTTAATTCTGCCAAAGCCACACTTTTACCGGCCTTGGCAGATCCGACACTATAGGTCGCTGGTTCAAGGCCGTTGTCGGGATCTACAAATATAAGATCGCAACCATCCACAAACTCGGCGGCTCGCGCGAACCAAGATGCTCGCAAGGCGCGTCTGGATTTTGCATCGCCAGCAGGAAGCATCGCGTTGTGATAGACAGCACCGTCAATCAGTCCGGCCCGCTCCAAAGCATCCACACTACGATCGTTGCGCTGAACAATAAGCTTCAACTTATCAAACAACACCGGATCAATGGCGCGCCATATCTGTGGTCGATCCAAATAGGCTATGTGCTTACCATCCGCATTATGGGCTTCATCAGGGTATAGCCACCACAGAACACCCAGTTTCAACCCTGGCGCCAATCGACGCAACATCGACAGCTTCACATAATCGCCGACGTCAGCGACATAACGGTTCTGCACTAAACTATCCTCACACCGTCAGCACGATCTTCCCGAAATGTTCGCCCGCATCCATGCGGGCATGGGCCTTGGCCGCGTCGGCGAGGGCAAAGCGCTGGTCCATCGCCGGGCGCAGCTTGCCCTGTTCGACGAAGGGCCAGACGGTGCGCATGATCTCGTCCGCGACCAGGCTCTTGAAGCCCGATGAGCGCGGCCGCAGGGTTGATCCGGTCAGGGTCAGGCGCTTGGACATCACCGTCGGCAGGAAGATGCTGGTCTTGGCTCCACCCAGCACCGCGATCGACACATGGCGGCCATCTTCCGCCATGCATTCGATGTTGCGCGGGACATAGTCGCCGCCGACCATGTCGAGCACCGCCTGCACCCCCTGCCCACCGGTAATGCGCTTCACCTCGGCGACATAGTCCTGGCTCTTGTAATTGATCGCATGGGAAGCACCCCATTCGAGCGCCTGGGCGCTTTTGTCGTCGCTGCCGCAGGTGACGATGATCTCTATGTCGAACAGGCGGCAGAGCGAGATCGCCATCGTGCCGATGCCGCTGGTGCCGCCATGGACCAGCACCCGGTCGCCGCCGACCACATAGGCGCGCTCGAACAGATTGGTCCACACGGTGAACAGGGTTTCGGGCAGCGCCGCCGCCTCGACCAGGTCATAATCCGCCGGCACCGGCAGGCACTGGCCGGCCGGGGCAATCGCATATTCGGCATAGCCCCCGCCCGGCAGCAGCGCGCAGACGCGCTGGCCCACCAGCATGTCGGCGGACCGGCCGGCGGCGACGATCGTGCCCGCCACTTCGAGTCCGGGAATGTCGGACGCGCCGGGCGGCGGCGGATATTTGCCCTGCCGCTGCAGCACGTCGGGCCGGTTGACGCCGGCGGCGGCGACGCGGATCAGCACCTCATCCTCGCCGGGCACCGGCACCGGCCGCTGTTCGGGCACCAGAGCGTCGGGACCGCCCGGCACCGGGATGCCGATGGCCGTCATCTGCGATGGAATCGTGAAACTGTCGAGGATCATATGTGCCCCCCCGGGCCAGAGATATTGCGCCGCACCCAAAATCGACGGACGGAGCTTCGCTTCTTATTGACAGACTAGCCTACAGGGTCAACATTACCCTTTATGGACATGGACAATGATCTGCCGAGAAAGGCCGATGATCCGCTGGCCCAACTGCTCCGACAGGATCTGGGTCCCCTGTCCGTTGCGGAACTGGAAGCGCGCATCAGGGCGCTGGAAACCGAAATCACCCGCACTCGAACAAAAATTGAAAGCGCCGTTAACCATAAGGCAACTGCCGAGGCGTTATTCAAGCGATGAACCCGCGCCTCGCCCCTGACGGCCCGACCATGGGCTCCACCGGGCATGGGCAGTCTGGCAATTCCGGCGGTCAGGGCCTCTCCCTTGAACCGTCGTCGAGCAATGCCGACATAAGGTTCAAGTCAGCCCCTAACCGGGGCCAGGAGTAGAAAAGACATGCCATCTTTCGCAGCCGCCCTTGAAACCACCCTGCACAATGCGCTGACCCATGCGTCGGAGCGCAAGCATGAATATGCGACGCTGGAGCATCTGCTTCTCGCGCTGATCGACGATGAACATGCGTCGAAGGTGATGCAGGCGTGCGGCGTGGAACTGGGCGAACTGGCCGATGCCGTCACCCAGTATCTCGACACCGAACTTGACAGCCTGAAGGTGGAGGGCGCCAGCGACCCCTCGCCCACCAGCGGCTTCCAGCGCGTCGTCCAGCGCGCCATCCTCCATGTCCAGTCGTCCGGCAAGGATGAGGTGACGGGCGCCAATGTCCTCGTCGCGCTCTTCTCCGAACGCGAATCCTATGCCGTCTATTTCCTGCAGCAGCAGGACATGAGCCGCCTCGATGCCGTCAGCTATATCAGCCACGGCGTCGGCAAGGGCACGCCCACGCCCGAGCGTCAGGAGACCAAGGGGGCAGCCGAGGAGGAAAAGAAGGTGCAGGACGGCAAGGGCAAGAAGGATAGTGCCTTGGAGCAGTTCACCGTCAACCTCAACGAGAAGGCGGAACGCGGCAAGGTCGATCCGCTGATCGGCCGGTCGTCGGAAGTCGACCGCACCATCCAGATCCTGTGCCGCCGTTCGAAGAACAACCCACTTTATGTCGGTGATCCGGGCGTCGGTAAGACCGCGATCGCGGAAGGCCTGGCGCGCAAGATCGTCGAGGGCGAAGTGCCCGACGTGCTCAAGGAAGCGGTCATCTATTCGCTCGACATGGGCGCGCTGCTGGCCGGCACCCGCTATCGCGGCGATTTCGAGGAGCGGCTGAAGGCGGTCGTCACCGAACTGGAGAAGATGCCGCACGCGGTCCTCTTCATCGACGAGATCCACACCGTGATCGGTGCCGGCGCGACCAGCGGCGGCGCGATGGACGCCTCGAACCTGTTGAAGCCGGCCCTGTCGGGCGGGACGATCCGCTGCATCGGTTCGACCACCTACAAGGAATTCCGCAATCATTTCGAGAAGGACCGCGCGCTGCTGCGGCGCTTCCAGAAGATCGACGTAAACGAGCCTTCGGTCGAGGATACGATCAAGATCCTGACCGGCCTGCGCACCGCGTTCGAGGAACATCATCACGTCAAATATACGCCGGACGCGATCAAGGCGGCGGTCGAGTTGTCGGCCCGCTACATCAACGACCGCAAGCTGCCGGACAAGGCGATCGACGTGATCGACGAAGTGGGCGCGATGCAGATGCTGGTGGTGCCCTCCAAGCGCAAGAAGACGATCACCCCCAAGGAGATCGAGGCGGTCATCGCCACCATGGCGCGCATCCCGCCCAAGACCGTGTCGTCGGACGACAAGAGCGTGCTGGAATCGCTGACCACCGATCTGAAACGCGTCGTCTTCGGCCAGGATCAGGCGATCGAGGTGCTGTCGTCCGCGATCAAGCTGTCGCGCGCCGGTCTGCGCGATCCCGACAAGCCGATCGGCAACTATCTCTTCTCCGGCCCCACCGGCGTCGGCAAGACGGAGGTGGCACGCCAGCTCGCGACCCTGCTCGGCATCCCGCTGCAGCGGTTCGACATGTCGGAATATATGGAACGCCATTCGGTCAGCCGCCTGATCGGTGCCCCTCCGGGCTATGTTGGCTATGACCAGGGTGGCCTGCTGACCGATGCCGTCGACCAGCAGCCGCACAGCGTGCTGCTGCTCGACGAGATCGAGAAGGCGCATCCCGACCTGTTCAACATCCTGTTGCAGGTGATGGACAATGGCCGCCTGACCGATCACCACGGCAAGACCGTCGATTTCCGCAACACCATCCTCATCATGACCACCAATGCGGGTGCGTCGGACATGGCGAAGGAATCGATCGGCTTTGGCGAGCTGACCCGCGAGGATGTGCAGGAAGACGCGGTGAAGAAGCTCTTCACCCCCGAATTCCGCAACCGCCTCGATGCGATCGTGCCGTTCGGCTATCTGCCGCCGGAAATCGTCGCCCGCGTCATCGACAAGTTCGTGCTGCAACTGGAACTTCAACTGGCCGATCGCGACGTCCACATCACGCTGGACGAGGAGGCCAAGGCCTGGCTCACCAAGAAGGGCTATGACAAGCTCTATGGTGCCCGCCCGATGGGCCGCCTGATGCAGGAGAAGATCAAGCAGCCGCTGGCCGAGGAATTGCTGTTCGGCAAGCTGGTCCATGGCGGCGAGGTCCATGTCCACATGAAGGACGAAGCCCTCGCCTTCCAGATCACCCCCGCCGCGCCCAAGAAGGGCGGCAAGAAGGGCGGCAAGGCCAAGGCGCCGGAAGGCACGAAATAAGCGGCTTCACAGGCCCACGGGAAAGGCGGCTCGAGAGGGCCGCCTTTTTTATTCCTCCCCGGCACAAGGAGCGGGACCGTGCGCAGCACGGTGGAGGGGCACGCGCCACAAAGAGCCACATCCCCGCGCAGCTGCTGCTCCCCTCTTTTTCCGTCATTGCCGCACAGGCGGTTAGCCCTCATCCACTATCTCCGTGCCGCCGCGGCTCCGCGCGAAAATGAATCACGCGGAGGCGCGGAGAAGAAAAGGGAAGGCCAACTTGGGTGGTTTGCTGACTGTCGGCTGTTGGGAAGACAATCGGCGGAAGCTGACGTTGTGCGGACAAATCGTTCTACAACAGTTGCAGCAGTTTCGGACATTCACCCTAGCTCTGGTGCGCTATAAATATCGAGATGGAGGCACAAACCGCGATCTCCAAGACGAGCGAGCGTTTCAGAACGGAGTGCAAGGCCCTCGTTGCTATCTTCAAGAAAGAGGCCGCAAAATACGCGACTTCTAAATCGCTGCGAGAAAGCCTGCCACGATACGATGTCATCAGACAAACCATCTAACAGATCGTTGATTTGTCGATCGAGATCAGCCGGCTGCTGATCTTTTGCAGTCACCTGCCATGACCCCGTGCGGGCGATCTTGTCCCTGCCTCCGAGGGTCTGAAATGTTCCGCCCATCTTCACGGCGATAGTCGGCTCACCAAGTCGTTCTGTTATCTCTGTCGGGTCGAGATCATCTCCATAAAATCCTATTGATGCTGCCGATCGGTGTAAGACGCCCATATCGGAGCCTAACATAGGCGGCGGCTTCCTACCAAATTTCGTCGTTCAGCATCTGACGTACCATCTGAATGAGTGGCCGGTTTCAACGATGCGTATGGCCTAAGCGAGTGACGAAGAATGGTCGTTACTTGCCAGTCACAGCCACCGTCATCCTGACGGAAGTCAGGATCCATTCTGCGCTACGGCGGATGGGGAGCGCTGAATGGATCCCGGATCAAGTCCGGGATGACGAAGATGGTGAAGGTAGCTTCTGGTCGTCAGCCGTCAAAGCCCGGCATCGTCGCTCGCGATGACGGGGGTGGTCGCTTCCAGACCATCCTCCCCTGCAAGGTTCGGCAGAGTCGCGTGCCTCTGCCGAACCTTGCAGGGAGGAATTCACAGCCGCTTCTGGTCGTTAGCACCCTCCCCCTAAACCCACATGCCCTTGCCTGCGTAAGCATTGCATGACACCCATGCCATCATGCAGCCCCACACCCAGTCCGTCATCCTCCTCCACGGCTTTGGCGGTCATCAGGTGCAGACCGCGCTGCTTGCCCGACGGCTGCGCGGGGAGGGCTACGACGTTGCCAATATCGGCTATCCCAGCTGGCGCTGGCCGCTGGCCCGCGTCGTCGATCATCTCCACGCCCGCATCATCGCCAGCCCGGCCTATCATGCTACGACCGTTCATTGTGTCGGTCATTCGATGGGCGGCCTCATGCTCCGCGCCTGGCTCGCGCGCCATCGCCCCGATCATCTCGGCCGCGTCGTCATGCTAGGCACGCCCAATGGTGGCAGCGAGATTGCCGACCTTCTCTACCGCCTGCACCTTCATCCGCTGATCCTGAACCAGGCCGGCGCGCTGCTACGCACTCGCCGCGATGCGATCACGCTGGCGGCGCTGGGTGAGGTCGACTATCCGCTCGGCATCATCGCGGGCGACCGGCCGATGAATGGCCTGCTCCCCAGCCGCATCTTCCGCGCGCCCAATGACGGCAAGGTCAGCGTCGCCGCCACCCATTGTCCGGGCGAAGGCGACCATATCACCCTGCCCGTCGCCCACACCGCGATGATCTACACCCGCCCCGTCGCCGATCAGGTCGTGCATTTCCTGCGCCATGGGCATTTCGCGCGCACTTAGCCGCCCTCTCCCCGCCCCCCTTAAATTCTGCTAAGCCGACTCCAGAACAGAAAGGTCGCATGTCTTCCACGCTTTCATAGGGGAATGCATGTCCACTTCGCTTCATCTGCGGTCCGCCGCGCCACGCGCCGCGCTGCTCAGCATCAGCTTCGTCCTTCTCGCCACGCCCGGCGCCAGCCAGCAGGCCGGCGGACCGATCGCCCGCTATGCGATGGATGCCGGCACCATGTCCGGCATGGCCGCAATGGCGGGCGGCGGTGGCATGGGCGGGGCCATGTCGATGATGATGGGCGGCGGCAACCAGCCGATCCATGAACTGGTGCTGCGCCTGGGATCGACCCAGACCGCGAGCGGCTCGCCGGCGGCCGAACATTATATGCCCGCCGGCGCCCGGCTGGGCGCCTCCGTCCCGCTGGTCACGCCAAAGGTCACGCCGAGCGACGAGCCGGCGCTGCCCGGTGAGAAGCCCAAGGGGCGGCTGCTCATCTATTGGGGATGCGGCGCGACCGCAGGGCCGAACCAGCCGGTGGTGATCGATTTCGCCAAGGTCGCGCGCGGCCAGTTTCCGCCCGGCCTCTACATGACCGGCGCGGCGATCCCGCAGGAATGGCAGGTCCGCTTTACCAACAGCAAGACCTATGGCGAATGGCCCAATGGTCAGACGCGCAAGACGCTGTCGGGCAATTCCTCGCTGATCGGCGACCATCGCATCGCCGGCAATTATTCGCCCGAGATCAAGTTCGCGCTGAACCAGGACTTCATGCCGCCGATCACGGGCCGCGCCAGCCCGGCGGCGGGCGGCGCCACCCAGTTGAGCTGGAACGCGGTGCCCAATGCGACCGGCTATTATGCCTGGGTGTTCGCGGCCAAGCAGGGCGGCGACATGGTGTGGTGGGCGTCATCGGCCAGCCAGGCGTTCGGCGGGCCGGTATGGGACTGGCTATCCCCCGGTGCCGTGCGCAAGCTGATCGTCGACAAGATCGTCATGCCGCCCAGCCAGACCAGTTGCACCGTGCCGTCACAGGTGGTGCAGTCGGGCGGCGAGATGCTGATGGGCAGCCTCTACGCCTATGGCCCGGAAGCCAATTTCGCCTATCCACCGCGCCCGGCCGATCCCAAGATCGCCTGGAAACCAGAATGGATCGCCCGTGTGCGCTATCGCTCCAACACCATGTGGATGCTCAACGGGCCGGACATGGGATCGATGATGAGCCAGGGCAGTGACGACAGCGCCGACGCCTCCGGCGACAATTCGCCACCCAAGAAGAAGAAATGCAAGGGCGGCCTTGGCGGCATGCTGGCCGGCGCGATGGGCGCGGGCTGCTGAAGCTCTGGTCGGGGCGCGGCACCAGCTATCGCGCCCCGGCCACGACTTGCACTTGAAACGAAAGGAAAATCCGGCAAGTCTCGCGCCATTCTTCCGTTTCGAGGTTTTCATGCGACACAAGCTACTGGCCGCGCTGCTGCTCGGCGCCGCCCTCTCCCCCCTGCCGCTCGCCGCCCAGTCGGCTGCCCCGTCGTCCAGGTTCGAGGGCCGCGACATCTTCGCGCTGCAGGTCGCGACCGATCCGCAGATCAGCCCCGACGGCAAGAGCGTCGCCTATGTCCGCCGCCAGGGCGACATCATGACCGACCGGCAGAAGGGCGCGATCTGGCTGGTCGACACCGCCACCGGCGCGCAGCGCCCGCTGGTCACCGACGCCAGCCAGCCGCGCTGGTCGCCCGATGGCAAGCGCATCGCCTATATCGCCGCCGATGCGGGCAAGCCGCAATTGTTCGTGCGCTGGCTCGACACCGGCGCGACCGTGCGCGTCACCACCCTGCCCGACGGCCCGCAGTCAGTCACCTGGTCGCCCGACGGCAAGTCCCTCGCCTATATCATGCGCGTGCCCGCCGACCCGATGAAGCTGGGCAAGGCGCCCGACAAGCCGGAGGGCGCCGAATGGGCCAAGCCGCTGGAGGTGATCGACCGGGTCGATTATCGCAATGATGGCGGCGGTTATGTCCAGGCCGGCTATGACCATATCTTCCTGGTGTCGGCCGATGGCGGCCCGGCCCGGCAGCTGAGCTTTGGCGACTATCAGGATGGCGGCCCGTTGAGCTGGACGCCCGATGGCCGCGCCATCCTGTTCAGCGCGGTGCGCAAGCCCGACTGGCAGCAGAAGGTTTTCGACCCGGAAATCTATGCGCTCGACATCGCCTCGGGCGCGATCAGCCCACTCACCAGCCGCGAAGGCCCGGATGTGGCGCCGGTCGTATCGCCCGACGGCAGCAAGGTCGCCTATCTCGGCTATGACGACAAGCGCCTCTCCTACCAGAACACTTACCTCTACGTCATGAACCGCGACGGCAGCGGCGCCCATGCGATCACCGCCAGTTTCGACCGCAGCATCGACCGCGCCTATTGGGCGGCCGACGGCAAGTCGCTCTATGCCCAATATGACGAGCGCGGCGTCAACCGCCTCGCCCGCATCAGCCTCGACGGCCATGTCACCGAACTGGCGAGTGGCCTTACCGGCACGGCGTTCGACCGGCCCTATAGCGGCGGCGATTTCAGCGTCGCGGCCAATGGCACTTTGGCCTTCACCAGCGGATCGGCGTTGCGCCCGGCCGACCTGTCGGTCAGCAGCGGTGGCAAGAGCCGCCAACTCACCCGCCTCAACGAGGATTTCCTGGGCCACAAGGCGCTGGGCCAGGTCAAGGAACTGGCCGTCACCGCGCCCGACGGCCGCACCGTGCCGGCCTGGCTCGTCACCCCGCCCAGCTATCAGCCCGGCACCCGCGTGCCGTTGCTGCTGGAAATCCATGGTGGCCCGCACACCGCCTATGGCCCGCATTTCTCGACCGACGACCAGCTTTATGCCGCCGCCGGCTATGCCGTGCTCTACACCAATCCCCGCGGCTCCACCTCCTATGGCGAGGAATTCGCCCAGCTGATCCATCATAAATATCCCGGCGACGACTATGGCGACCTGATGGCCGCGGTCGATGCCGCGATCGCTGCGGGCGTGGCCGATCCGGACAATCTGTTCGTCACCGGCGGTTCGGGCGGCGGCGTGCTCACCAGCTGGATCATCGGCAAGACCGACCGGTTCAAGGGCGCCGCGACGCAGAAGCCGGTGATCAACTGGATCAGCGAGGCGCTGACCATGGACAATACCCTCTTCACCTCGCGCTACTGGTTCCCGGCCAAGCCCTGGGAAGATCCGATGGGCTATTGGAACCGCTCGCCGCTCAGCCTGGTTGGCAACGTCAAGACGCCGACCCTGGTGGTCGTGGGCAGCGAGGATTATCGCACCCCGGTCAGCGAGGCGGAGCAATATTATGGCGCGCTGCAGATACGGGGCGTGCCGACCGCGCTGGTGAAGGTGCCGGGTGCCAGCCATGGCGGCATCGCCGCCCGCCCGTCGCAATCGGCGGCCAAGGCGGCGGCTATCATCGCCTGGTTCGATCGCTATCGCGACAAGCCTGCGGCGGCGGCCACCGCACCGGCTCAATGATCCGGCTGGCCGGAGCATATTGTTCATGATATGTTCCGGCCACTTTCCAAGGAGAATGCATGATGGCGGACCCGGTTCTTCTCTATACCAACCCCATGTCCCGCGGGCAGATTGCCCGCTGGATGCTGGAGGAGGTCGGCGCCCCCTATGAGGCGGTGATCCTGGATTATGCCGGCGGGATGAAGACCGCCGACTATCGCGCCATCAACCCGATGGGCAAGGTGCCGGCGATCGTCCATGGCGGCAAGGTGGTGACCGAATGCGCCGCCATCTGCGCCTATCTGGCCGACGCCTTCCCGGCCGCCGGCCTGGCGCCGGCGACCGATGACCGGGCCGATTATTATCGCTGGCTCTTCTTTGCTGCCGGACCGGTGGAGGCCGCCGTCACCAACAAGGCGATGGGCTTCGTCCTGCCCGAGGGACGCGAGCGCAGCGCGGGCTATGGCTCGCTCGACGACACGCTCGATACGCTGGAAACGGCGGTCACCGGCCGCAGTTGGATCTGCGGCGGCACCTTCACCGCGGCGGACGTCTATGTCGGCGCGCAGATCGACTGGGGGCTCGCCTTCGGCACCATCCCCAGCCGCCCGGCGTTCGAGGCCTATGCCTCCCGGCTGCGCGAGCGCCCAGCCTATAAAAGGCAGAAGGAGATGGACAACGCCCTGATCGCCGAGATGCAGAAACAAGGCTGAGCCTGCCCCCTTCCCCACAAAGCAAAAGGCCCGGCGGAGATGTCCGCCGGGCCTTTTTTGACTTGCCGTTCGACCGCTATCAGCGACGATCGCCGAACAGGCGCAGCAGGAACAGGAACATGTTGATGAAGTCGAGATAGAGGTTCAGCGCCCCCATCACCACCGACTTGCCCATCATCTCCGTGCCGGCGACATAAGCATAGATGCTCTTGATCTTCTGCGTGTCATAGGCGGTGAGGCCCGCAAACAGCAGCACGCCAACGGCGCTGATGACCAGATCCATCATGCTGGAGCGCAGGAAGATGTTGATCAGGCTGGCGACCAACAGGCCGACCACGCCCATGATCAGGAAGGTGCCGAAGCCCGACAAATCCTTCTTGGTGGTGTAGCCGAACAGGCTGAGGCCGGCGAAGGCCGCAGCGGTCGCGAAGAAGGTCTGCGCGATCGACGTGCCGGTATAGACCAGGAAGATCGACGACAGCGACAGGCCCATCACGGCGGCATAGGCCCAGAACAGGCTCTGCATCGCGACGGTCGACAGCTTGTTGATGCCAAAGCTCATCACCATGACGAAAGCCAGCGGCGCGAACATGATGACATATTTCAGGATGCCGGGGCCGGCGAGGATTTGGAGCGCCAGACCGCTCGACGCGAACAGCATCGCGACGACACCGGTCAGCAGCACGCCGCTCGCCATATAATTATAGACCGACAGCATATATTTGCGCAGCCCGGCATCGAACGCCTCGCTGCGCGCGGCGCTGGCATTGCCAAAGCCTGCGATGTCGGAACGGGGGTCGGACCAATTGGCCATGGGTAAAATCTCCTTGGACGGCCTTTCTCGGCCGATCGTCATAGTATCGGCGCTAACGCCTCTCAGTTCAAGCGAAAGCCGAAGGCTAACAGCGATGTCATGCCTGAAGGCTACGCTAAAAGATCATGTCAAATTGACTTGCGCGAAGGCTCGGACCGGGAATGTGCCCATGCCGACGATCTTGGGCGGCACCGCGGTGAAGGCGAAGCCGGCATCCGGCAGCATGGCCAGATTGGTCATATGTTCGCAGATCAGCACGCCCGCCCCCAACAGCTCGCGATGGACCGGGCGGCCGGTGCCGGGCCGCGTATCGTCGATATTATGGCTGTCGATGCCGACCAGCCGGGCGCCGCGCGCCACCAGCATCTGCGCCGCCGCTTCGGTCAGGAAGGGGTGATCCTCATAATAGGCGGGCGTGCGCCAGTGCCGGTCCCAACCGGTGTGGACCAGCACCGCGCGGCCGGCGACATCGATCCCATCCAGATCGGCGGCGTCGGTCGCCAGGCCCACGGCCTCGAACGGCCTGCGCACCACGATCGCCGGCAGGCTGGCCAGCCGGTCGAGGTCGAGCATGGAGAGATCATCGCCCTCCTCGAAGCGGTGGAAGGGCGCATCGAGATAGGTGCCGGTGTTCGACACCATGTCGATCCGTCCCATCTGAAACGCGCTGCCATCGGCATAGTTGGCGCGCGACTGTTCGCGGGTCCAGTAATCGCAGATATGCGGCGCGGCGACGCCCTTATAGGTGGTCATGCCATGTTCGATGGCGTGGCTGAGATCGATGAAGCGGGTCATGACGGGGACATTCTCCTACGGAAGATGCGCCACAGGGTGGAAAAGCCGACGACCGCCCAGATGATGTTGAGCACCATCGAGGGAAAGGCGCCATGCCACCAGGTGTTGAGGATGAAGAAGGCGGCGCCGACGGCGTTGAGCCACTGGAAGGTCGCCGACCCGCCCGACAGCCGCCCGGTCGAGACGCCGACATAGGCGATCAGCACCAATATCGCGCCGGCCCAGCCGACGATCTCCACGAACAGCGCCACCATCCACCCCCAAATGAAAAGGGCTCCCTCCTCACGGAGAGAGCCCTCATTCCTTAGCTCAGCGCGTCAACCGATCAAGCGCTCAGGCGGCGAGCTTGCGCAGCACATATTGCAGGATGCCGCCATTGAGGAAATATTCCAGCTCGTTGACGGTATCGATGCGGCAGAGCGCGGTGAAGCTGAAGGTCGAACCGTCGGCGCGGGTGACCTGCACTTCGACATCCTGGCGGGGCTTGAGGTCGGCGACACCGGTGATGGTGAAGCTGTCATCGCCCTTGAGGCCCAGCGTGTCGCGGGTCTGGCCGTCCTTGAACACCAGGGGCAACACGCCCATGCCGACCAGGTTCGAGCGGTGGATGCGCTCGAAGCTTTCGACGATCACGGCGCGCACGCCGAGCAGGTTGGTGCCCTTGGCCGCCCAGTCGCGCGACGATCCGGTGCCATATTCCTTGCCGCCGATCACGACCAGCGGCGTGCCGTCGGCCTTGTGCTTCATCGCCGCGTCATAAATTGGCATGACTTCGCCCTGATAGCTGGTCATGCCGCCTTCGACGCCGTCGAGCATCAGATTCTTGATGCGGATATTGGCGAAGGTGCCGCGCATCATGACTTCATGATGGCCACGGCGCGAGCCATAGCTGTTATAGTCGGCCTGGGCGACCTGATGCTCGCTCAGCCACTTGCCTGCGGGCGAGGTCGCCTTGATCGAACCGGCCGGCGAGATGTGGTCGGTGGTGATCGAGTCGCCGAAGATCGCCAGCGGCATGGCGCCGATGATGTCCGTGACCGGCGCCGGGGTCATGGTCAGCCCCTCGAAATAGGGCGGGTTGGCGACATAGGTCGACCCGGCACGCCACTTGTAGGTGTCCGACCCGGTCACCTCGATCGCCTGCCAATGGGCGTCGCCCTTGTAGACATTGGCGTAGCGGGCGCGGAACATCTCCCGGTCGACCGCCCCCGCCAGGGTGGTCGCGACCTCGTCATTGGTCGGCCAGATGTCCTTGAGATAGACCGCTTCGCCATCCTTGCTCGTGCCGATCGGGGTGGTGATGAAATCCTCGATCACCGTGCCCTTGAGCGCATAGGCGACGACCAGCGGCGGCGAAGCGAGGAAGTTGGCGCGCACGTCGGGCGAGACGCGACCTTCGAAGTTGCGGTTGCCCGAAATGACGGCGGCGGCAACCAGGCCATTTTCGTTGATCGCCTTGCTGATCGGCTCGGCGAGCGGGCCCGAATTGCCGATGCAGGTGGTACAGCCATAGCCGACGAGGTTAAAGCCGATCGCGTCGAGATGCGCCTGGAGGCCCGCCTTTTCCAGATAGTCGGTGACGACCTGGCTACCGGGCGCCAGCGACGTCTTGACCCAGGGCTTGGGCTTCAGGCCCAGCTCATTCGCCTTCTTGGCGACGAGGCCGGCGGCGATCAGCACATTGGGGTTGGAGGTGTTGGTGCAGCTGGTGATCGCGGCAATGGTGACGTCGCCATCGCCAATATCATAATCCTTGCCCTCGACCGGAACGCGGGTCTGCGCCTTCTTGTAGGTATTCACCATGTCCGCGTTGAACACATCGTCCACTTCGGGCAGCGCGACGCGGTCCTGCGGGCGCTTGGGGCCGGCGAGGCTCGGCACCACGGTCGAGAGGTCCAGTTCCAGCGTATCGGTGAAGATCGGCTCTATCGACGGATCGATCCAGAAACCCTGCTGCTTGGCATAGGCCTCGACCAGCGCGATATTCTCGTCGCTGCGGCCGGTCAGGCGCATATAGTCCAGCGTCTTGTCGTCGATGCCGAAGAAGCCGCAGGTCGCGCCATATTCGGGCGCCATATTGGCCAGCGTCGCGCGGTCGGCTAGACTGAGCGTGGCAAGGCCGGGGCCGAAATATTCGACGAAGCGGCCGACCACGCCACGCGCGCGCAGCATCTGGGTGCAGGTCAGCACCAGATCGGTGGCGGTGACGCCTTCCTTCAAATTGCCGGTGAACTTGAAGCCGACAACTTCGGGGATCAGCATCGACACCGGCTGGCCCAGCATCGCGGCCTCCGCCTCGATCCCGCCCACGCCCCAGCCCAGCACGCCCAGGCCATTGACCATGGTGGTGTGGCTGTCGGTGCCGACGCAGGTGTCGGGATAGGCGATGGTGGCGCCGTCGGAGCCTTCGCTCGACCAGACGCCCTGGGCGATATTTTCCAGGTTCACCTGATGGCAGATGCCGGTGCCCGGCGGCACGGCGTAGAAGTTGGCAAGGCTCTTGCTGCCCCATTTCAGGAAGTCGTAGCGCTCCATGTTGCGCTGATATTCGATCTCCATATTGTCCTGGAACGCGCGGGGCGTGCCGAACTCGTCGACCATGACACTGTGGTCGATGACGAGGTGGACGGGCACCTGCGGGTTGATCTTGCTGGCATCGGCGCCCAGCGCATTCATCGCGTCGCGCATGGCGGCCAGGTCGACGACGCAGGGCACGCCGGTAAAGTCCTGCAGCAGCACGCGCGCCGGGCGATACTGGATCTCGCGCTCGGCCTTGCCCTTGTCATTCTGCCAGTCGACGATCGCCTTGATATCGTCGGTGGTGACGGTCACGCCGTCCTCGAAGCGCAGCAGATTTTCCAGCAGCACCTTCATCGAGAAAGGCAGGCGCGAAACGTCTCCAAGCTTCGCAGCAGCCTTTTCCAACGAATAATAGGCGATGTCCTTGCCGCCGACATTGAGCGTGTCGCGCGTGCCGAGAGTATCCTGTCCGGTGGCGGTCATAAGATATGCGTCTCCTCGCATAGGCCCGGCCATGCGGAAGGAAGCGTCGCGTTCCCACCAGAAGCCACGAAGACGCGGCAAGGTGGAGGGAGGCGCCCCAACCTATGGTCGAAGCAAGTGTGTCCCGATGAGCGGTGGCATACAGATTGCCACCGCCAAGTAAAAGGGACAAAATGGTCGAAACCGCCTTTATTTCCGCCATTTTTGCTTACTGAAAATCATTCGCAGCGACGCGCACAAGGGCCGCACTTTTATTGTGCGCGGGGCGTGGAAATCACGCCCGCCCCGCCCCATATCTTGCCTTTATCAGCGCGCCTTTTCCGCTGCGATCCAGCCGTCGATCTGGCTTTCCAGCACGGTAAGCGGCACCGCCCCCTGCGACAGTACCGCATCATGGAAACGGCGCAGGTCGAACTTGGGCCCGAGCTGCTGTTCCGCCCGCGCCCGCAGCTCGCGGATCTTGATCTCGCCCAGCTTGTAGCCCAGCGCCTGCCCCGGCCAGCTGATGTAGCGATTGACCTCCGCATCGATATTGGCGTCGCTCAGGGCGCTGTTCGCCTTCATGAAGGCGACGGCCTTCGCCTTGTCCCAGCCCTTGGCATGGATGCCGGTGTCCACCACCAGCCGGCAGGCGCGCCACATCTCATAGGACAGGCGGCCCATCATCTTTTCGGGCGTGTCGTAGAGGCCCATCTCCTCGCCCAGATATTCGGTGTAGAGCGCCCAACCCTCGACATAGGCGGTGAAGCCGGCGAGATATTTGCGGAAGGGCGGCAGCGGCAATTCCTGCTGCAGTGCGATCTGATTGTGATGGCCCGGCACCGCCTCATGCGCGGTCAGTGCCGGCAATTCCCAGAAGGGCCGCTGGTCCAATTTCGACGTATTGACCCAGTAGGTGCCCGATATCCCCGCTTCGGGCGCGCCGGGGCCATAATAGGCGGTGGTCGTCCCTTCCGCCTCGGCCGCCGGGATCGGCTTGATGCCATAGGGCAGGCGCGGCAGCGTGGCGAAATAGCGCGGCAGCAGGCCGTCGATCATCTTGGCCTGGCGCGCGGCGACGCGCAGCAATTCCTCGGGCGTCTTCGCGTAATAGCTGGGGTCGGTACGCAGATGCTGGATGAAGGCGGCACGGCTGGGATAGCCCGCCTTGGCCGCGATCGCGTCCATCCGCTTGCCGATGCGGGCGACCTCATCCAGCCCGATCTGGTGGATTTGATCGGGGGTCAGGTCGGTGGTGGTGTGGGTGCGCACCCGGCTGGCATACCAGGCCGCGCCACCCGGCAGCGTCGATGCGCTGTCGCTCTTGCGGCATTTGGGCAGATAGTCCGCCACGAACAGGTCGTGCCATTTGCCATATTCCGGCGTGATGACATCGCGGATCACCGCCACCGCGCGCGCCTGTAGCGCCGCCCAGTCGGCATCGCTGATGTCGCGCGGCTTGGTGCGGGTGAAGGGCTCGTAGAAGCGCGTTCCTTCCGGCGCCCCGGCGACGATGCCGCTGATCCCCTTGGCAAAGCCGCCCAGCACCGAACAGGGCAGCACATAGCCGCCCTTGATCGCCTGGCGAGTGATCACCATGCCATCGCCATTCTGCTTCGGGTAAAGGGCCAGGCGCTTCAGATAGCTCTCATAATCGGCGCGGGTGTAGAAAGGCAGGCCGTCGGCCATGCCGGAAAAGCCCTGATGCCAGCTATAATAGGTGGTGAAGAGCATCAGCCGTTCGGCCTGATGCTTGTCGCTGGCGATATCGTCGCGCAGCATCCATAGCAGCACCGCGCGATTGACCTTGTCAGCGGCGTCCAGCCCTGTCTCCGGCACCGCATCCAGCCGGGTGACGAAGCCCTGTTCCGCCTTGATCTGGGCATCGCGGGCGCCAAGCGACAGGTCGGAAATCTGGTCGTCATAGTCGCGCACGCCGCGCGCCGTCGCCTCCACCGGATGGACCGACAGATACCATGCCCAGTGATCGTCGATCACCTTGGTCAGCTGGTCATGGGGAGTCTGGGCGTGAGCCAGAGCGGGCGCCGCAACGGCGAGCATCAGGGAAATGATCTTGCGCATGGGCGCAACTGATCGCGCGGCGCAACGATTCTGGCAAGATGGCCCGATGCCGGTTCAGGCGGCGGCTACGCCGTCCGCTTCGACAATGTCGTCGCCGGCATAATAGCCGCGCACCCGGACCCGCTTTTCCACATGGTCGACCGGCACCCGCAGCAGCACCAATCGCCAGGTGCCGCCAAGATCACGCTGGAGCAGGAAGCCGGCCTCATCGCGCAGCAACCGCCCGGTTTCATCCACTCCAGCGCCAATCTCGATCATGCGTGTCAGTCTATCGCGTCCTTGATGCCCTTGCCAGCCAGAAGGCCCAGAACAAGGAAGATCAGGAACAGGGCGATGGCGATGCCGAACAGCAATTTGGCGATGCCGACGAAGGTGCCGGCGGCGCCGCCGAAACCGAGGACGGCGAGCACGGCCGCGATCACAAGGGCAATGATGGCAAGACGAATCATGGTGGGATTCCTTCCGTTTCTCTGATGTTTCCAAACGGAGGAAGGCGCGCATTGTTCCGCGCGCGCAGCGTTCAGACCCAGCCTTCAAGCACCTGATTGGGCGGGCGGTGGCCGTCGGCCCAGGTGCGGATATTGGCGATGACGCGCGCGCCGGTGGCGTCGCGCCCCTCGAAGGTCGCCGAGCCGACATGGGGCAGCAGGGTGACATTGGCGAGCGCCAGCAGCCGCGGATCGACCGCCGGCTCATGGGTGTAAACGTCAAGCCCGGCGCCGGCGATCCGTGCTTCGGCAAGCGCGGCGATCAGCGCCGGCTCGTCGGTGATTTCCGCGCGGGAGGTGTTGATGAGATAGGCGTCGGGCCGCATCAGGCCGATCCGCCGCGCATCGATCAGGCCGCGGCTGTCGGCATTGAGCGGGCAATGAATCGACACGATGTCGCATTCGCGCAGCAGCGCGTCGAGATCGTCATGCCAGCTGGCCTCCAACTCCTGCTCCACCTCGAACGGCAGGCGATGGCGGTTATGATAGGCGATGGAGAGGCCGAACGCCTTGGCGCGGCGGGCGACGGCGCGACCGATGCGGCCCATGCCAATGATGCCCAGCTTCTTGCCGCCGATGCGGTGCCCCAGCATGCCCGACGGGCTCCAGCCATGCCACTGGCCCGAGCGCACCAGCTTCTCCCCCTCCGCCAGGCGGCGGGGCACGGAGAGGATCAGCGCCATGGTCATGTCGGCCGTGTCTTCGGTCAACACGCCGGGCGTGTTGGTGACGATCACGCCCCTGGTCCGCGCGGCGGCCAGGTCGATATGGTCGACGCCGCTGCCGAAGCTGGCGATCAGTTGCAGCCGGTCGGGCGCGCCGGCGATCAGTTCCGCATCGATCTGGTCGCTGATGCAGGGCACCAGCACGTCGCACTGCGCCATGGCGGCGGCGAGTTCGGCCCGGTTCATGGGAATGTCGCCGGTGTTGAAGCTGGCGTCGAACAGTTCGGCCATGCGCGCCTCCACATTGGGGGGCAGGCGACGCGTCACGATGACGCGCGGCGTTGCGGGGCGCGGTTTCCTGGCCATAGCATGGCCGCTATTCCCGCCTGCCCCGCCGGTCAAGCGGATATGCTGCCGCCTGCGATTGAAAGCTTGTCGCGACCGGCCGGACAAGCGTATGGAAAGACCATGGGTGATATGGGCAAAGGGTCGGGCATGAAGCGCCTGCTGCTGGGCGCGGGCATGATCGCGGCACTGACCAATATGAGCGGCGCGGCGGCGGCCCCGGCCAAGCCGGTGCCCTATTGGGCGTCGCTGTCGCATGACGAGGCGCGGATGCGCGTCGGCCCCAGCCTCGATTACCCGTCCAACTGGGTCTATCAGCGCCGCGACCTGCCGGTGAAAGTGGTGCAGGTGCTGGGCCTGTGGCGCAAGGTGGAAGACCCTGACGGTGCCCAGGGCTGGATGCATGTCCGCCTGCTGAGCGATACCGCCACGGCGATCGTCACCGCGGCGCAAGCACCGATGCACGAGGGCGCGAGCGAAACCAGCCGCACCCTGTTCCGCGCCGAAAAGGGCGTGGTCGGCCGGATCGGTTCCTGCTCGAGCGGCTGGTGCGCATTCGACGTAAAGGGCCAGAAGGGCTTCGTGAAGGCGAGCGACGTGTGGGGCGCCACCAGCGGCTGAACCCGGCGCGGCAAAATAGGAAATGCCGCGCTTAACTTCGCATATTTCCCGCACATCCTGACATTTTCGTGCCGATGATGGAAATTATCGTGCGAGACCATGGATGCGCGCGGACGATGGGAAAGAGCCGGCGACGGTATAGCGGAAAGCCGGCGCTGTAGGACAGACGCCACGGCCCCGGCGCCATCGCCCCTAAGGATTTTCCGCCATCGGCCATCCGGAATAGCCCGATTGTTTCGCACCCGACATCGTCATAGCAATCCGTTTGTCGCAGCGCGCCGGGATTGACCCCGACATCTGCCTGGACATGGGGGACAGCGATGGCTTGGAGCAGGCGCGCATTCATCGGCGCAACGGCAGCATCGGTCACAGGCCTGTCCCTGATACCGGGCCTGATACCAGCCAGGGCGAATGCGCAGGCGAACCGGCAAAAAACCTATGGCGTCGTCGAAATCCGGCGGGGCGGAATGAGCGTCGCAGCCTACCGGTTTGACCGTGACCAGCTGGGCCGACGAAAGCTTTCAGGCTTCGAGCGCATGGCGCCGGAACCCACCGGCAAGGCCTTCGTGGAAACCGAACTGGCCAGCCCACTTGGCCCCGCAGCGGATGACGCCATGGCCGCCCAGAGCGTCGACATTGTGGCTGGCCATATCGATCGGCTGAAGTCCCAGCATGGATTGCAGACCAGCGACATTGCCGTGCTGGTCTCGGGCGGCCTGATCGACTTCGCGCCAGGCCGGGTGGAGCAATTCATCGCCGCCCTTCCCGCACGAACGGGCATCACCCCCGAAATCATCTCGATCAAGGATCAGGCGCGGCTGGGCTATGACTGGATCGTGCGCCCCGCTGATCGCCGCAATGTGATGCACGTCAACATCGCCAGCGGCACTATCAAGGGCGGCTATTATGACCAGCATGGCCAGTTTGTCGCCCTTTCGGCACCCTATGGAGCCAAGACGATGGCCGGCGCGGTCAAGCTTCGCTGGCCGGACGTCCGCACCGCCACCGTCGGCCAAAGGGCATCGGAATTTTACGGCGACACCGTGGCTCCGGTGCTGGCGCCACAGATTGCGACGGAACCCCCACCCCAGCAACGCCCGACCGTCTATCTGACGGGAGGGATCGTGACGGCAACCGCCGTGATCTTCCGCCCGAAGGCCATTCTCCAGCCTCATCATTGGGTAGAGATGCAACCCGATGATTTTGCGAACCTGCTCGGCCTGATCGCAAGCGGCACCCCTTATGGTGGGCCATTACCCGCGACCCTGACCGGCGAGGAAGGCGACCGCGTGCGCGACGCCCTGCACCGGGTGCGGAACAGCTTCAACCCGCACGAGATGGCCGCCGGGGCGGCCATCGGCGATGGGCTGGCGCGGCAGCTGCGCTTTGACCAGCGGATCAGGCTGGCGCTGCCCCAATTGGCTGGCACCCAGATCTGGGTCTCGCAATATCTGCTCGAAAAATTCGGCTGATGCCCCGCGCGATCTACCATCAGAACAAGGAGAGGTTGATGATGCTGGAGCTTCTCACGCGCCCCTCGATACAACGGTCAGCCGCCATTCTGCTGGGCCTTATCGCCGCATCACCGGTACAGGCGCAGAACCGGCTCGACAATTTCGACCAGCGCGTCCTGGCCGCCCATAATGCGGAGCGTGGCCAGATTGGCGTGCCCAACCTTAGCTGGAGCCCGGCGCTCGCCGCCGACGCGGCGCGATGGGGCGCCAATCTCCAGACGCTAAGCGATCTCGAACATGATGGTTCGCTGGTCGCCGAGGGCGAGAATCTGTGGCGGGGCAGCAAGGGCGCCTATACGCCCGAAGACATGGTGACGATGTGGATCGACGAGAAGGCGGCGTTCAAGAATGGCGTGTTCACCGATGTGAGCACATCGGGCCAGTGGGAAGATGTCGGCCATTACACGCAGGTGATCTGGCGCGACACGACGCAGGTGGGATGTGCGCTCGTCACCGTGGCCAGCGGCGAGGATGAGATACTGGTCTGCCGCTATCTCGACGGCGGCAATGTCACCGGCCAGATGACCTACTGATCGCGCGAGATCATGCGGCGCCTGTCGCGCAGGGAGGGCAGCATTCCTGTCAGAAGTCGACCATGACCGAGAGCCAGAGGCGGCGCCTTTCCCGGTTAATCGAATGGGTCGGCAGGTCGCGCCATGGACTGCCCTTTCGAACAGTCCACAGCACGACTTCCATGAATAGCTGATTGTTCTTGCCGCTACGTCCGGGGGCAGTTTGCCCAGATAGTGCGCTTCTATCGTCGCCCAGCTGGATTCACGGCCCCTAGAACAGGCTGCCGTCTATATCCGGCTCGGGGCTGTCCTGCATGCCTCTGGTCTGGATGGCCATTTCGACTTCGCCCGCCAGCAGCGCGGCGTCGTTGCCGGTGAAGCCGCTTTCGGCATCGATCAGATCATCCAGTTTGAAGCGGGCGGCAAACATCTGGAACCGCTCGAGGGCTTCGTTCAGTTCATCGGGCATGGGGCCTCTCCTATCGCGGTTGCGTCCTGCCCCAACGAGGCAGGGTTGCCTTTGGTGCCATGGCCCCCGCATTTTGCCGGCAGATGTGCGCGGCATGAAAAAGGGGGCCGTGGCCCCCTTCCCCATCTTACCATTCATAGGCCTTGGGCAGGCTGCCCTCGGTCGGGGTGGCGTAGCGGTCGCGCAGCTTGGTCTGGCGGTTGTCGATCGGCTGCTGGATGCCGTCGATCCACACCGCGACCGGCGCCGATTCCATTTCCAGCGGATCGCCGTCCCAGATCACCACGTCGCCCGCCTTGCCGGCCTTGAGCGAGCCGATCCGGTCGCCCAGCCCCATCGCCTCGGCCGGGGCGGAGGTGATGCTGCGCAGCGCCTGGCCCCAGCTGAGGCCAGTGGCGCCCGGCACCTTGTTGAGCGCGACCATATTGCCCGCCTGCTGGGTGGCGAGGCGCAGTTGCAGCGCTTCGTCCCGGTCCATCAGGCCCATGGCGACGGGCACGCCGGCCTTCACCATGCGGCCGACATTGCTCTGGGTCGCCGCCAGCTTCTCGAAGCTGGAGGGCAGGTCGTCGAGCCCGCCGGCGATCACCGGCACCTTGGCGGCGGCGATCTGGCTGGCGACCATCCAGCCTTCGGTCGCGCCGGCGAGGATCAGCTTCAGCGCCGGGAAGTCCTTCCTGAGCGCCAGCACGCCGAGAATGTCGCGCGCGCTTTCGACATGGATCATCAGCGGCATGGCGCCGGTGACGACCGGGACCAGCGCCTCGGCATCGACGCGGTTGAGCAAAGCGTCCTTCGACCGGCCATCATAGCTGGCCGGGGCCTTGGCATAATCCTGCGCCTCGCGCAGCATCATCTTGAAGGTGAGATAGGCGGCCGGTCGGCTGCCGCCGGCATCCTCCGCCCCTTCTTCGCCCATCTCGACATATTGGAAGGCGCGCGCCTTGGTGATCGGGTCCATGTCGGCCCCCAGATCGACCACGGCGCCCTGCCCGGCAAAGATGCCGTTGCCGGTCGCGGGCACCACCACCGCGCGGGTCACGCCGGCGGTGCGGCTGATCGCGATCGGGTTGGCCAGCGGGTTGATTGCCGGTGCAACATCGATCGCGGCCGAGAAAGGCGTGCGGGCGTTGATGTCGTTGGTTTCCTTGACGCCGGGCACTTCGGCCAGGCCCACGCGCGAGAAGCCCGAGACGATGCCGGGCGTCACCCATTTGCCGCTGGCGTCGATGGTCTTGGCGCCAGCCGGCACGGCAACGCCGGCCCCGGCGGCCACCACCTTGCCGGCGGAAATGACCACGGTGCCATTCTGGATCGGTTCCGACCCGTCACCGATCGCTAGGGTGGCGCCAGTGATGGCGATGGTCTGGGCCAGGGCCATGGGCGAGGCGGCAACGGCCAGCAGCGCGGCGGCGGCGCGGATTGCGGTCTTCATCGTCATTTCACGTCTCCCGCGCCGATCTGGCCGAGTTCGAAGTCGGTTACCGGGCGCCGCTTGGGATCATTGGCGTCATAGAGCAAGGCGCCGTCGACCCAGACCTTTTCCGGCCGGGTATAGGTGCTGAACGGATTGCCGTTCCACAGCACGACGTCGGCCATCTTGCCGACCTTCAGGCTGCCGGTCTGGTCGGCGATGCCCATCGCCTTGGCCGGGTTGATGGCGAGCCAGGTCCAGGCGATCTCGTCAGGGATATTCAGCCCCATGCGACGGCCCGCGCCCAATGCCTTGGCCGCTTCCTGGTTCAGCCGCTGAATGCCATTCTCGTCGTCGGAATGGACGATGGCGCAGGCGCCGGCCTGGTGGACGAGCGGGACATTTTCCTTGATCCCGTCATAGGCTTCCATCTTGAAGCCATACCAGTCGCCCCACATGGCGGCGCAGATGCCGTTCTCGCGCAGCAGGTCGGCGATCTTGTAGGCCTCGACCGCGTGGTGGAAGGCGGTGACCTTGTAGCCGAACTCCTTCGACATATCGATCACATTGGCCATCTCGTCGGCGCGGTAGCAATGGTTCTGGACCAGGATCTTGCCTTCCAACGCGTCGGCCAGCGTCTCCATGCCCAGGTCACGGGTCTGGTCCTTACCGGCGGCGCGCTTCTTCTGATATTCGCGCGCCTTGATCCAGGTCTGGCGATCGACCGCCATATTGCCCATGCGGGTGCTGGGCTCGCGCCCCTTGGCGCCGTAGACGCGCTTGGGATTTTCGCCGCAGGCCATCTTCAGGCCATAGGGCGCGCCGGGGAACTTCATCCCCTGCATGGTGCGGGCCTGGACATTCTTCAGGATCACGCTGCGACCGCCGAACAGATTGCCCGAACCGGGCAGGATCTGAAGCGTGGTGACGCCGCCATTGGCGAGCGCACGGCCAAAGCCGGGGTCCTGCGGCCAGACCGAATGTTCGGCCCAGACATGGGGCGTGACCGGCGAGGTCATTTCATTGCCGTCCGAATGCGCGTCCACAGCAGGCGAGGGATAGACGCCCAGATGGCTGTGAATGTCGATGACGCCGGGCGTCACGAACTTGCCGGTGCCGTCGAACACCGCGATGTCGGCCGGGATCGGCGTGTCGGGGCCGCCGATCGAGGTGATCTTGCCACCCGACAGGAAGACGACGCCCTTGTCGATCCGCCCGCCCTCACCGTCAAAGATGGTTGCGCCGCGGATCGCGGTCGCGACGCCCGGATAGGGCTTGTAGGTCGAAGGGTAAGGATTGTCCGGCTCGGCCGAACTGCCCTGGGACGCCGGTGCGGGCTGATCCTTTTCCTTCTTGGCGACCGCCGGCGCGGTCATGCCGGTCGCGACCAGCGCCAGCCCCAGCAGCAGCTTGCTGCGTGCGTTCATGCCTGTTTCCCCTTTTCAGCGGCAATGAGATCGAGATGCATCATGCGTTTCACATAGGGCGAGACCAGCAGCACCAGGCCGCCGACCACCACGGAAAACCAGCCGATGCGGCTGTAGACGTCCAGCACCTGGGTCACGTCGCCCGCTTCCCCGCTGCCGGTGGCGCGCGCGATCAGGCCGGCGATGAAATTGCCCGCGGCCATCGCCAGGAACCAGGTGCCCATCACCAGCCCGACCATGTTCGACACCGACAGGCGCGTCATCGCCGACAGGCCGACCGGCGAGAAGCAGAGTTCCGCCATGGTGTGGAGCAGATAGATGAGGAAGACGAAGATCACCGGCGTCAGCGACTGGCCGGCCATCGCCGCGCCCGCGACCAGCACCAGGAAGCCGGCACCGCACAGGATGAGCCCGATGCCGAACTTGGCGGGCGAGGATGGCTCCAGCCGGCGCTCGTCGAGGAAGGTCCACAGCACCGCGAACAGCGGCGCGAGCAGGATGATGTAGATGGAATTGACCGACTGGAACAAAGAGGCCGGCACGTCCCAGCCCAGGATGACGCGATCGACATTGCGGTCGGTGAAGATGTTGAGCGAGGAGCCGGTCTGTTCGAACAGGCCCCAGAAGAGCGGATTGAGCGCGATCAGGAAGAGCGCGGCGAACATCCGGTCGCGCTCCACCTTGGTCAGCACCGTGACCGAGCGCCAAAGGATGTAGGCGACCGTCAGGGCGGAGAAGATCAGCAGCGTATAGCCCAGCAGTTCGGCATAGCGGATGACCATCCAGATCGCCGCCACGCCCAGCGCGGCGCTGGCATAGATGGTCCATTCCTGCGAGATCGTGCCGATCGCCGGCGCGCGCAGCTTTTCCGGCGCGGGCGGCTCGCCCTTGCCCAGCAGCCAGGGCCGCAGCCAGACGAACATGACGAGGCCGAGCAGCATGCCGACGCCGGCCGCGCCGAAGCCCCAGCTCCAGCCCCACAGCTCGCCCAGCAGGCCGCAGACGATCGGTCCGCTGGCGCCGCCCAGGTTGATGCCCATGTAGAAGATAGAGAAGGCCGGGTCGCGACGATGATCGTCACGGGCATAAAGTTCGCCCACCAGCACCGAGATATTAGCCTTCAGGAAGCCGGTGCCGACGATGATGCTGGCCAGCGCCAGATAGAAGCCGTTGAGATAGAAGGCATCCTGCCCCCCCGGCCCTTCGGTGATGGCGATCAGGAAATGGCCGATGGCGATGAACACGCCGCCCACCAGCACCGCCTTGCGCGGGCCAAGGAACCGGTCGGCCAGATAGCCGCCTATCACCGGGGTGATATAGACCAGCGAGGTATAGGCGCCGTAGAGGATATAGGCCTTGTCCTCGCCGAACAGGAAATGTTTGGTGAGGTAGAAAATCAGGATGGCACGCATGCCATAATAGGAAAAACGTTCCCACATTTCCGCGAAAAACAGCAGGAACAGGCCGCGCGGATGGCCGAGCCAGGTCTTGCCTGCCTCCGCCGGTACGGTGATTGCGGTCGCCATCGGACCCCCTTGAAATTGTCTTTTTGTGCCGGCCGGCAAGAGCGGCGGCGTTATGGCACGGACCCTAGAGGGGAAAGGTGGGCAGAGTCAAAGAGGGGTTTGGGGCAGGATTGAAGCGATAGGAAGTGCGCCCTTCACCCTTGCGTCCGGCGGCAAAGCCTCCCATTTGGCAACCGATGTTCAACGACCTTTCCAGCCCCCTCACCCTGCTGCAGACCCGCCGTTCCGGCAAGCCGCGCGACCTGATCGCGCCCGGCCCGGACGATGCGCAGCTGCGCCAGATCCTCGAAGTCGCGCTGCGCACGCCCGATCATGGCAAGCTGGCGCCCTGGCGCTTCGTGATCGTGCCGCAGGACAAAAGGGAAAAGCTGGCCGCGCTGCTGGAGGCCGCCTATCGCGCCGAGAAGCCGGAGGCCGGGCGGCTGGAGATCGAGGCGATGCACCAGTTCGCGCATCAGGCGCCGACCCTGGTGGTGGCGCTGTCCAAGCCGATCGCGAGCAGCAAGATCCCGGTCTGGGAACAGGAATTGTCGGCCGGCGCCGCGATCATGAACCTGTTGCACGCCACCCATGCGCTGGGCTTTGCCGGCGGCTGGCTGACCGGATGGCCGAGCTTCAATGACGATGTGCGCGACGCCTTTGGCAGCGAGGACGAGCGGCTGGCCGGATTCGTCTTCATCGGCACGCCCTCACGCGCGCTGGAAGAACGGCCCCGGCCAGATTATAACGATATCGTATCGACATGGGACAGATAATTGCCGAAAATACGGGCTTTCACGTAACAAGGTCCATTGACCTGCACGGCTGTATTATGGCACTGATGCACTTATGAGCGACGAATCCAAACCCGTCTATCTCCGCCTCCGCGAGATCATTGCCGCCTCCATCCTGGATGGGGACTATCGCGATGGCGACCTCCTCCCCTCGGTCCGCGCCTTTGCCGCGCAGCAGGGCGCCAATCCGCTGACCGTGGCCAAGGCCTATCAGAGCTTCCAGGATGACGGGCTGGTCGTCGTGAAACGCGGCGTGGGCATGTTCGTCGCCGATGGCGCGACCCGCAAGCTGCGCGAGGCGGAACGCAGCCGCTTCCTGGAAAGCGTGTGGCCGCCGGTCGCGGCACAGATCCGGCGGCTGGGCATCCGGCTCGACGAACTGGACAGCCAGAAGGTCTGAAGAAGAGCGCCCCGCGGGGCGCTTTTTTTTTACAATGAAGCGAGCGCCTTCACCGCCTGCTGGCGATCGGGGAAATGGGCGGCGGCCGCGCGCGACAAAGCGCGCTTCGCCTCCGCCTTGCGCCCGGCGGCGGCATAGGCCTGCCCCAGATGGAACTGGAAAGGCGGGTTTTGCGGCGCGAGGGCGACCGCCTTTTCCAGCAGATCGATCGCCGCCGGCCCCTGCGCATCGGTGCGCAGCAGCACCAGGCCGTAGATATCGGCGGTGACCGGATTGGCCGGCATCAGGCGATAGGCCTGGGCGGCATAGAGGCGCGCCTTGCCGGGCGATCCCATTTCCAGGCTCGCGCGGGCCAGATCGGCCATCAGCAGCGCATCATGGCCGCCCGTCTGGGCCTGTACCGCCTGCAACAGGCGCAGCGCGCCGCGCCAGTCATGCGCCTGCATCGCCGCCCCGGCCGCCAGTCGCTGCATCTCCACATCCATCGGATTCTGCGCCAGGAACAGGCGGACGAGTTGCAGCGCGCGGGCGGGATCGCCCGCCGCGCTCCAGGCCGCGACCAGCCGCAGCGCGGCATTGCGATCGAACCGGATATTGGCCGCCGCCTCGAAACTGCGGGCGGCATCGGCCGGCCGGCCGGCAGCGACCAGCGCATCGCCCAGCACGACATGAGCGGCCGGCGCGCCGGGATTGGCTCGCGCCAGCAGCCCGGCGCGGTCGACCGCCTCGCCCGTGCGCCCCTGCATCAGCAACGCGCGGATATAGGGGATATTGTCGGCCGCGGTGGCGACATCGGCCGGCGGCGTCATGACGGCGTTCGTGCCCCCCAGCAGGTCCGACGAGGGACGCACCGGCCAGGACGCGCGGGCCAGCAACGCATCGGCCTGCGCGCGATCGCCCAGTTGCTCCTGCGCGCGGGCGGCCAGCGTCAGCACATAGGGATCGGCATCATGGCGATCGACAAGGGGGCGAGCGTCGCCGCCGTGCCGGCATAGTCGCCGGTCAGATAGGAAGCGCGGGCGAGCAGCGTGCGCGCCACGCGATTGTCGGGCTGCATCGCCACCAGCGGCCCCAGCGCATCGGCCGCCAGCACGGCATTGCCATCCGACAGGTGCAACACGCCGCGCAGCAGCCGGGTCGCCGGCTCGCCATCCAGCCGGCCATCGGTGCGCGCCAGCAGGGTGCGGGCAAGATCGATCTGCCCGGCGCGGGCCGCGATCACCGCCTGAAGGAACCAGGCGCGCGGATTGCCGGGATCGAGCGCCAGGATGCGCCGGCTGACGCTGAGCGCGCGGCTCGCGCGGCCGGCATCGGCCAGTGTCGCGGCATATTCGGTGAGCGGGGCAAGCGCATTGGGATGATCGTCGAGTGCCCGTTCGAACCAGGGCAGCGCCGCCACCAGCCCATATTGATCGCGGATCAGCATGCCGCGCAGGGTCAGCGCATCCGGATCGCCCGGTGCCAGCGTCAGCGCCTTGTCCGCGGCCGCAATCGCCCCGGCCTGATCGCCCAATGTCAGGCGGAACCGGCCAAGATCGACCCAGGTCCGGGCTGCGCGCGGGGCGAGATGCAGCGCATCGTCAAAGGCGCGCTGCGCGGCGTCATTGTCGCCCTTGGCCTGCCAGGCGCGGGCGGCGACACGGGCCGCCTCGGCCGACTTGCCTTCGCCCGCCTGCACGGCGCGCAGGGCGCCATCGGCATCGCCCTGCAACAGCAGCGCCTGCGCCAGCAGTCCATTCGTGTCGCCGACGCTGGCGCCCAGCTTGCGCGCGCGCAGCAGATCGGCCTGCGCCCCGGCGCCATCACCCAACTGCACCAGCGCGCGGGCATGGCCCAGCCGCGCCGGCAGCGACGCCGGATTGCCACGAATGGCGTTCATCATCTCGATCCGGGCGGTGCGCGCATCACCGGCATCCAGCGCGGCCAGCCCGCGCGCGAGCGCGGCACTGCCGTCCGCCTCATGCACGCGCCACTGCCACAGGCCGGCCAGCGCCAGCAGCAGCAGGGCAAGGCCCGCCAGCAGGATCAGGCGTGAGCGCCGCATCGATCAGCCCTGCATCTTATATTGTTTGAGCAGGTCGTAGAGGGTCGGCCGGCTGATCCCCAATATCTTGGCGGCGCTGGAAATATTGCCGTCGGTGCGCGCGATCGCCCGGCGAATGGCGCGACGATCGGCCATTTCGCGCGCCGCCTTGAGATTGACGACCTCGCTGCCTTCGGCCCGATCGCCGTCTAGGTCGAGATCGGCCGCCGTCACATGCTTGCCATCAGCCATGATGACCGCGCGCTTCACGCGATTTTCCAGCTCGCGCACATTGCCCGGCCAGCCCCAGGCGTCGAGTGCCGCGAGTGCATCGGGGGCGAAGCCCTTGACCTGCGGGTTCATGTCCTGCGCGAAGCGGGTGAGGAAGTGGCGCGCTAGCAGCGCGGGATCGCCCGGCCGGTCGCGCAGCGCGGGGATGCGGATGACGATCTCGGCCAGGCGATAATAGAGATCCTCGCGGAAGCTGGCGGCGGCAATCATCGCGTCGAGATCCTGGTGGGTGGCGCACACGATGCGCGTATCCACCGCGATCGGCTGGCGCCCGCCGATCCGTTCGATCACCCTTTCCTGCAGGAAGCGCAGCAGTTTCACCTGCAAGGGCAGCGGAATGTCGCCGACCTCGTCCAGGAACAGGGTGCCGCCCTGCGCCTGCTCGATCTTGCCGGGGGTGGTCTTGACCGCGCCGGTGAAGGCACCCTTTTCATGCCCGAACAGTTCTGATTCCAGCAGGGTTTCGGGGATGGCCGCGCAATTGATCGCGACGAAGGCACCGCCGCGACGCGGGCTCGCATCATGCAGCCCCTGCGCCAGCAATTCCTTGCCGGTGCCGCTGGCGCCCAGCAGCATGACCGAGACATCGGCGCTGGCGACCCGCTCGATCGTGCGGGCGACCCGCATCATTTCCGGCGCGCCGGTGATCATCCGGCCGAGCACCCTGCCCCCCTCCGGCGCGGCTTCGGCGAGGCGGGCATTTTCCTGTTCCAGTGCATGGACGTGAAAGGCGCGCCGGACGATCAGGCCCAGCTCGTCAATGTCGACCGGCTTCTGGTAGAAATCATAGGCACCGCCGGAAATGGCATTGAGCGCGCTTTCCCGCGCGCCATGGCCCGACGCCACGATCACCTTGGTATCGGGCTTGATGCGCAATATCTCCTCCAGCGTGGCAAAGCCCTCGCTGGTTCCGTCCGGGTCCGGCGGAAGGCCCAGGTCGAGCGTCACCACATCGGGCGCCTCCATCCGCAGCATCTCGATCGCTTCCAGCCGGTCGCCGGCGATGAAGAGCTGATAATCCTCATAGGCCCAGCGCAATTGCCGCTGCAGGCCGGGATCATCCTCGACGATCAGCAATTTGGGGCGGGTGTCGCTCATCAGGCGGCCTTTCCTTGAACATCATCGCACGCCGGCGCGGGCGCCAGCGGCAGGCGCAGGGTGAAACGGCTCCCCACGCCGGGTTTGCTTTCCACGTCGATCCGCCCGCCCATCGCCTCGGCCAGGCTGCGCGCCTCGAAGGCGCCGAGGCCAAAGCCGCCGGCCTTGCTGGACGAAAAGGGCTTGAACAGATCGCGGCGGATAAATTCGGCGGTCATGCCGCAGCCCTGATCGACCACAGCCAATGTCGCCTGGCCATGCGCGCTGCCCAGATGCAGTTCGACCGGGCGATCGGCATCGCTGGCATCGATCGCATTTTGCAGCAGATGGACCAATATCTGCTCGACCCGCGCCGGATCGGCGAGCGCGACCGGCACGTCGCCGCTGACGGTGATCGCGCGCTGGCGGGCGCGGCTGCGCACGACCTGTTCGACCAGCGGGCCCAGCGCCACCGGGCGCGGCTCTTCGGGCCGGCCCTTGTTATGCTGCGACAGGCGGGCGAGCATGTCGTTCATCTTGCCCACAGACTCCTTGAGCGTCAGCAGCATGTCGGCGCGGAAATCGGGATTGTCGGCGTGCCGCTCCGCATTGCGCGAGAGCAGGGACAATTGGCTGACCAGATTCTTGATGTCATGCGCGATGAAGGCGAAGCGGCGGTTGAACTCGTCGAAGCGCTGGGCGTCGTCGAGCGCCTGCTGCCCCTGCGCCTCGCTGATATGGGTCGCCGCCTGACGCCCGGCGGCGCGCAGCATGTCGAAATCCTCCCAGTCGAGGCGGCGGTCGATCGGCGGCGGCGCAAGCAGGATCGCGCCGATCAGCCGGCCATAATGGAGCAGCGGCACCAGCGCCCAGACATGGGCATCCTCGATCAGCCAAAGCGGCAGGTCGAAGGTGGCGTCGCCATCGCGGATGCGACCGACATCGACGATCCAGCCGCTCCCTTCCCAGCTTTCCAGTTGGTCGAGCGGCAGGGACATGCTGGCAATCGGCTCCTGCGGCCAGTTCCATTGCGCCTCGAACGCCAGCCGACCGTCATCGGTGCGCAGCAGCAGCAAGGCAGCGGGGGAATCGGTGATGTCGGCGACCGCCTTGGCCACCCGCTCGCCCAGCGGCGGGGCATTTTCGCCCGGCCGGCCGATGGTTTCGCCAAAGCGCATCCATTCGGTGCGATAGTCGTAGCGATGCTGGAAGAAATGCTTGGCGACCTGCACCTTCCACAGCGCGCGCATCTGTGGCGAGGGCAGCAGGACGAACGCGGTCACCGCGACGAAGAAGACCGCGCCAATCTCCACCACCCGCGCATAGGGGCCGGCGATCATCTCGATCAGCACCGCCGCCGCGGTCAGCACCACGACATAGAGGCCGACCGCGACCAGCGAGAGCGACTGGAAGGCGATGGTGCGCGACAATTGCAGCCGCCCGGCCATTTCCTTGCGCATGCCGATGGCGATCACCGGCGCCAACAGCGCCATCAGCGGCCCGCGCAGCGCATAGAGTTCGTTGACCCGGTCCATCGCGAAATAGCCGATGACATAGAGATTGAGGTCATAGGTCCACATCGCCGCCAGCGCGCCGAGCAACAGCGACACCCGCCCGCGATCGCGCGAGGGCCAGGCGGTATAGAGATGATGGACCAGCAGCAGGCAGCCGATCGCGGTCATCATCCGCAGCACCAGCGACACCGCCACCAGCATCTGATGCAGGTCGCTGCGGACCGGCAATTGCCGCCAGGTGAGATCGGTCGAGGTCTGGAGGAAGATGAGGCCGGCGACGGCGAGATAGACGAGGCCGACGGCGACTAGCGCGCCGCCGCGCGAGGCCGGCCCGCGCCGCAGCATGACGAACAGCAGCATCAGCCAGGCGGCGTTGCGGACACTTTCCCCGATGCCCGACAGCGGCTTGTCGACGCCACCGAACGAGACATAGAGCGCCCAGCAGGAGGTCAGCAGCAGCGCGCTGGCGAGCATGCGCGGCTCGGCCGCATCGTCCCGGCGCCGCAGGATGAAGATGCCAAGCGCGGCGAACAGGACCGCGGCCAGTGCATGGCCCCAGTCGCCGATGAATTGCAGCAGCGCGCTCATGGCCTGCCGCTCAGCGCGCGCCGTCGGGCCAGAGGATCACCCGCACCGTCTGGATCAGGATCAGCAGGTCCAGGAAGGGCGTGTAATTCTTGGCATAATAAAGATCATATTCAAGCTTATGGCGGGCATCCTCGATCGACGCGCCATAGGGATAGTTGATCTGCGCCCAGCCGGTGATGCCCGGCTTCACCATATGCCGTTCGGCATAATAGCGCAGATGCTGTTCCAGATCCTCGACGAACTGGCGCCGTTCCGGGCGCGGACCGACGAAACTCATCTCGCCCTTCAGCACGGTCCAGCTCTGCGGCAGTTCGTCGATGCGCAGCTTGCGCAGCCAATAGCCCAGGCGCGTGATCCGCGGATCATCCTTCTCCGCCCAGACTGCCTGGCCCTTGACCTCCGCATCCTGGCGCATGGTGCGCAGCTTCACGATCCAGAATTCCTGGCCATAGAGGCCAACGCGCTGCTGCCGGTAGAAAGCCGGGCCACGGCTGTCGAGCTTCACCAGCAAGGCGGCGAACAGGATGATCGGGCCGGTCAGCAGCAGCAGGATCGAACTGGCGATGATGTCGAAGATGCGCTTGGCGATGCTGGACAGGCGACGACCGGCGGAAAAGCCATCGGAAAAGATCAGCCAGCTGGGATTGACGCTGTCGAGATCGACGCGCCCGGTCTCGCGCTCCAGGAAGGTCGAGAGATCGTTGACGTGGACGCCGGTGGTCTTGATCCGCAGCAGGTCGGACATGGGGATGGCGTTGCGCCGTTCCTCCAGCGCCAGCACGACTTCGCTGGCGTTCAGACGCACCACATAATCGGACATGTTGTAGATGGCGGTGCGGTTGATCGCCTCCTCCACCACCTGGTCGCCGTCATTCATGGCGATATAGCCGACCACCAGGAAACCGGCGCCGCGCTTCTGTTCCAGGTCGCGGATGCGGTTGGCCCGCCGGCCGGCCCCCAGCACGACAAGGCGGCGCTTGAACGCCTCGCCGCCGAGCAGCGAACCCAGCAGCATCCGCGCCAGCAGCAGCAGCCCCATCGCCAGCCCCATCGCGTAGAGCGAGTTGGAGCGCCACAGGGTGATGCCGGGCAGCAGGAAATACATGACCGAGAGGAAGATGACGCCGAGCGAGATGGCGACGAGCAGGCGGGCGAAGGCGAAGCGGATCGATTGCAGTGCTTCGGGGCTGTAGACGCCCACCGCGATCATGCCGGTCTGGATGGCGAAGGCGAAGCTCAGCAGCGGGCCGATGCGGGTCGCGATCGGCTCGACATCCATGCCGATCTGATGCGCGCGCAGGATCCAGCCCGCTTCCGCCGCGCCGATCAGCAGCAGGAAATCGAGCAGGCCGAGCAGCAGCACCGCATGAGGGACATAATGTTTGAACAGCCTGATCATCGTATCGCGCTTCTTCCCGCAGCACCGCCCCTCCGGTCGGGAAGGGCCGCCAACTGGAGTCGGCCCAGCCTTACAACAAGCTGTAAGGAAATCCGACAGGGCTCAGACCCTGCCTGAAAATGACAAAGAAAATCTGAAGATGGCGCCAATGACTGTAAATGAAAGCGACACCAGGATGCGTCAGCGTCGCGAGACAACGGTGTCGTGTCAGTTGTTGTTGCGCAGTTTGTCGGCCGCATTGCGCGCAGCTTCACCCACGATCCGGGCACCATTATCGACCGAATCCGCCGCCTGGGTAATGGCGTCGGCGCGCCGATCTTCGCGGCTTTCGTTGGTGAGGTAGAAGAAGCCGATCGCCAGGATCAGGGCCAGCGCCACCAGCGCGAAGACGATACCGCCGCTGCCTTGCGGACGATCCGAGCGTCGCCCGGTCCGATCCTGTCGATGTTGCGGGTCGCTGCCCATGGCTTCCGTCCTTCCCATGGCCTTTCAACCGACAAGCCGGGCGGATCGTTCCCGATCACGCCGGGGCAAGTGCATCCCGCCCTCAATCCTCGACGGTCTTGCCACCCATGTCGTCATCGCCGTCGTCGTCGGCACCATGGTCGACCAGATTGTCGGAGATGCGACCCCGGCTCAGGCGATCGACATCGTCCATAATCTCGTCCAGCACCGCCGTGTCGGTCGTTTCCTGCGTCCGGCGCGAGGGCAACGCGCCCTCCTCCAATATCTGCTCGAGCGCGGCGCGACCGCGGGCCACGCGGCTCTTGATCGTACCGACCGCAACGCCGCAGATCTCCGCAGCTTCCTCATAGGCGAAGCCACCCGCGCCAACCAGGATCAGTGCCTCGCGCTGGGGCTGGGGCAATTGCAGCAAGGCGCGCTGCATGTCGCTGAGTTCGACATGCTTGTCCTGCCCCGCAGGCGCGGCAAGCAGCCGGTCGGCGGTCAGGTCGTCCCAGTCGCCGCGGAAACGCGAGCGGCGCATCTGCGAGAGATAATGGTTGCGCAGGATGATGAAGGTCCAGGCGCGCATGTTGGTGCCGGCCTGGAAGCGGGCACGGGCGGCCCAGGCCTTGAGCAGGGTTTCCTGGACAAGATCGTCGGCGGTGTCGCGATTGCCCGACAGGGAGCGCCCGAAGGCGCGCAGATGCGGAATGACCGCGGCCAGTTCCCGCTTGAACTCGCCGTCCGACAGTGCCTCGCGCGGCGCCTGGTTCAGCCCTTCATCCACGGCAGCAACCCCCGTTTCGACTGTCGCCCTCGCTGCATGAACCGAAGTCGTCAAAGCCATATATGCATCCGCACCCTAGTTCGATTACCGCCAAAGGCCAATTCCCAAGATACCCCTAGAAACGCCCATTTTTTCCACTGCCTTACCGCCAGAGAACCAGCAGCATCACGATCACGGCCAGTGCGAGCGAAATGCCCAGCACATAGCGAACGACGTGCGGCGTGGCGCCGCCCCGTGCGTCCTGCGTCGAGATATGCTGCTCCTCGTCGGCCATCGGCCCTCTCCGAATCGTTACGCATATTTAACGCGTTAAAGCCGGGAGGGTTCCGCCGACCGTCACAAAGGATCGGCCGGCGGGAAGACAGGTCAGGCCGGAGCGGTCGCTTCGTCGAAGAAAAGCGCCTGCGAGATCGCGGCCTTGACCGTCGAGCGCTGGAACGGCTTGGTGATGAGGAAGGTCGGCTCGGGCCGTTCGCCGGTCAGCAGCCGTTCGGGGAAAGCAGTGATGAAGATCACCGGCACCGAGAATTCGGCGAGAATGTCCTTCACCGCGTCGATGCCGCTCGAATCATCGGCCAACTGGATATCGGCCAGCACCAGGCCGGGCCGCTCCGCCAGCGCCTCGCGCACCGCATCCTCGCGGGTGACGGCGATGGCGGTCACGTCATGACCAAGGTCGCGCACGATCGTCTCGATATCCATCGCGATGATCGGCTCATCCTCGATGATCAGAACCTTGGCACGGGTCTGCGCTTCGATTTCCTCCAGCGCTTCCTCGACCAGGGCCTCGACATCGGCGGTGTCGAGACCGATCAGATAGCCGGCATCTTCCGTGGTGAAGCCTTCGAGCGCGGTCAACAGCAGCGCCTGACGCGGCAGCGGGGTCAGCCGGGCCAGGCGGGCATGGGCGATCGCCTCCTGCCCGATCGAACCCGAGAAGCCGGGCTCGTCATCCAGATGCGAGGACGACCAGATCGCATGGAAGGTCTTGTAGAGGCCGAGGCGAGGATCGACACCGCTGGGAAACTCCTCCGGCGCGGCGACGATCGCTTCCAGCGTGGCGCGGACATAGGCATCGCCATGAGTCTGGCTGCCCGTCAGCGCGCGCGCATAGCGCCGCAAGAAAGGAAGATGGGGGTGCAGTTGCTGTCCAAGCGACATCGGTAAGTCTTCTCCCTGCCCTGTCGGGCCTGTTGTCCGAAACATCGGCTCCACCGGAGGATGGGATGACGATGCCGCGCTGGCAAGCCCCTCTCCCCCTGCCGCCGAATGACCGACGGTGCAAAAAATGCTTCGAATGCCGGAACCATCGACACCAAGATTTGTTTCACTCTCGTTCGGTTTTTTCGACGGTAACGGCTTTTTGGTGAAATTTGCCCAGCTTGGTGAATTGACGCCGCTATGCGTTGCGGCGAAATAGCGGACAGGCTGGCGTCACGGATTTAGCTTCAAAGGGGCTGATTTTGGTTTCTTCAACAACGGAACGGGACAGGATGGGAGGGGATATTGACGTCGGCACGACCATCCGCGACCGCGACATGAAGACTGCGCCCGAACCACGCAAGCGCCGCGCGGCCGCGAAAAAGGACGAGGCCCAGGTGTCCCAGGTGCTCAAGTCCGTCTATCAGCGCACGGTCGACGAAGATATTCCCGCCGAAATGCTGGACCTGCTCAGCAAACTGGACTGATCAACGCTGGTCGGGGCGGCATTTCTCTGCCGCCCAGACAAGGACCCTCTCGATCCCCCATGACCATGTTCGGCGTCTATCTCCGGTCCACCGGCGTCAAGATGTTCCTCATCCTGACGCTCGCGCTGCTGCCGCTGGGGCTGATCGCGCTGGTGGCGTCGCTGCAGGCGATCCGCACCGCTGACCTGGAGAAGGAGGCGCTGCTGCGTGTCGCCGTGACGCAGAGCGCGCGCAAGCTGACCGCAGATCTGAACGCTGATCGCACCGCGCTGGGCCTGACCGTCAACGCGCTGGCCGATGGCAAGGCGGACGGCGAAATCTGCAACCGCCTCTCCTTCTTCCTCACCGCGCAGGACCGGAACGGCATCCGATTCTATATCTATGACCGATCGGGCAAGAAGCTGTGCGGATCGGCCACGCCGGAACCGGCCGGCATTCCGCCCGCGCGCCGCTTCATCGGCCCGCGCGTCGAACTGCTGTCGTCCGGCGACTTTCTGCTCTCGCGCACCCACAGCCATGACAACCGCGTCGCGGCGCTGGCCTATTATTCGCGGCCGCACCTCGAAAGCGTCGCCGATCCGGCCACCGCGCTGCAGAACCGGCAACTGAGCCTGCGCCAGGGCGAGCGGCAGATGATCGTCAGCCGCCCCGGCAGCCGGATCGACGGTCATAGCAGCAGCCTGTCTGCCCGGCTCGACCCGCCCGACATATTGCTGACCATGACGGTGCGCGAGCCGCCCGCGACGATCGCCCGGCTGCTGTCGCTGTTCCTGCCGCTGGTGATGTGGTTCGCGGCCGCGGCGATCGGCTGGTTCGTGGTCAATCGGCTGCTGATCCGCCCGCTGGTATTGTTGCGGCGCCAGGTTGCCGCCTATCAGCCCGGCGAAGTGCTGGAGCCGCTGCGGCGCATCCGCACCCCCGCGCACGAGATCAGCGACCTGGGCGACACATTCCGCGAGATCAGTGAGGATGTCGCCACCCATGAGGCGGAAATGGCCGCCGCGCTCGACACCCAGCGCAAGCTGACGCGCGAGGTGCATCATCGGGTCAAGAACAACCTGCAGATCATCGCCAGCCTGATCAGCCTGCACGCCCGGTCGGCGCATGAGCCCGAAGCGGTGTCGGCCTATGGGTCGATCCAGCGCCGGGTCGACGCCCTGTCGGTCGTCCATCGCAACCATTTTGCCGAGTTGGAGGAAAATCGCGGCGTCGGCGTGCGTCCGCTGATCAGCGAATTGTCCGCCAGCCTGCGCGGCACTGCCCCGCATGAGGCGCGCCGTTTCGGTATCCAGATCGACAGCGACGATGATCTGCACATCAGCCAGGATGTCGCCGTTCCGGTCGCCTTCCTGGTGACCGAACTGGTCGAACTGGCGATGCTGTCCGATCCGCGCGCAACGATGCGGATTTCGGTGCATCTGGAGGCCGATCGCAACGACCGCGCCCTGTTGCAGATGGCGTCGCCCGCGCTGTGCGCCGGGCCGGAAATGACTTTATTGCTGAACGAACGCTATGGCCGGGTGCTGACCGGCCTGTCGCGCCAGCTCCGCTCCCCGCTCGATCATGATGCCGAAGCGGGCCGCTACAGCATCGCGATCAGCGTCATTCCCTGAAAAAGCGTCAGACCCGCTGATAGTCGCGGCGGAAATCGGCCGTGAAGGTCGACAATGTGCCCGCCGCAATATTGTCGCGCAGGCCCTGCATCAGTTCCTGATAGAAGTGGATATTATGCTGGGTCATCAGCATCGCGCCCAGCATCTCGCCCGACTTCACCAGATGATGGAGATAGGCGCGGCTCCAGGTCGCGCAGACCGGACAGCCGCAGCGCGGATCGAGCGGGCCCAGATCCTCGTTGAACTTGGCGTTGCGGATGTTGAGCGGGCCGGCCCAGGTAAAGGCCTGGCCATTGCGGCCCGACCGGGTCGGCAACACGCAGTCGAACATGTCGATGCCGCGCTCCACTGCACCGACGATGTCGTCGGGCTTGCCCACGCCCATCAGGTAGCGCGGCTTGTCCTGCGGCAGCATGTCGGGCGCGAAGTCGAGCGTGGCGAACATCGCCTCCTGCCCCTCGCCCACTGCAAGGCCACCCACGGCATAGCCGTCAAAGCCGATCTCGATCAGCTTTTCCGCTGAAATCTTGCGCAGCCCTTCGTTGAGCGAGCCCTGCTGGATACCGAACAGCGCCGCACGCTCGGCATGGTCGCCGCCCGCATCGAAGCCGTCGCGCGAGCGCTTGGCCCAGCGCATCGACCGCTCCATCGACTTGGCAGCTTCATCATGGGTGCAGCCATTCTTGGTACATTCGTCAAACGCCATGACGATGTCGCTGTCGAGCAGCCGCTGGATCTCCATCGAGCGCTCGGGGCTGAGCATATGCTTGGAGCCATCGAGATGGCTGGAGAAGGCGACCCCCTCCTCGCTCATCTTTGTAAGGGCGCTGAGGCTCATCACCTGATAGCCGCCGCTGTCGGTCAGGATCGGCCGGTCCCAGCCCATGAAGCCGTGCAGTCCGCCCAGTCGCGCCATGCGTTCGGCGCCGGGGCGCAGCATCAGATGATAGGTATTGCCCAGGATGATGTCGGCGCCGGTGGCGCGCACTTCGGCCGGGCGCATCGCCTTGACGGTGGCGGCGGTGCCGACCGGCATGAAGGCCGGCGTGCGGATCTCGCCGCGGCGCATCTGGATCGCGCCGGTGCGGGCCTTGCCGTCGGTGGCGGCGATCGAGAAGGAAAAGCGGGGCTTGGTCATCGCCGCGCTCTAGGAGCGAACGCCCGCGCGCACAAGAGCAGCGCGGTCGGAGCGCCGTTTCAGCCGGCCCGGCGGACGCCGTCGAACAGGGTCATCGCGTCGATGTCGAACCCCTCGACCCGGCGATAGCGGCCGATGAAGCGCAGACAATCGGTGGACAGGCGCAAGGTCCAGGGCTGGCCCTGCGCATCCTGTAGCGTGAGTGTCACATTCTTGCGGGCCGGAAGGCGATGCATGTCCATGCGACCGCCCTAATTAACAATGGTTAACAAAGGGCTGAGCAGACGGGCTGAAAAGGGGAAACGAAAATTTCTGTTGCGATATCGCAACAACAATCTCCATTTCGGCGCATTTACCGCGCTTTCCGGGCAACAGTTGCGGATAAAAATGGTTAATGATCTGTCAACTATTTGTCCCGCACTGCATCATAAGCGCCGACCGTCGAAGGTTCAGATTCAAGAGAAAAATGGGGCGCACATGATTGATTCAGGACGCTTTAGTGCAGCTGACGAGCGCGCGACCGAGGTCGAAGCGGCATTCGAGATCGAAAGCTTTGGCGAGGATGCCGTAACGTCATCTCCCGCCCCTTCCCAACTGTTCGACCTGGGCCAGATCGACGTGCAGTGGGAGGCCGAATCCGAAACGCTCTGGGCGTTCATGACGCCGGCCAATCGACCCAATTTCAGCATGACCATGCTGCGCGACGTCCGCTACTGGTATGCCGAGACCAAGCGGCTGTTCGATGTCGGCCAGTTGCCGGTCAAATATATGGTCGCGGGTTCCCGCTTCCCCGGCGTGTTCAACCTGGGCGGCGACCTCGAACTGTTCGCCGGCTGCATCGAGCGCGGCGACCTGCCCGGCCTGGTCCAATATGGCCATGCCTGCATCGACGTCGTCCATCGCACCTGGCGCAATGGCGACATGCCGGTGGTGTCGATCGCGCTGGCGCAGGGCGATGCGCTGGGCGGCGGGTTCGAGGCGCTGCTCTGTTTCGACGTGGTGATCGCCGAGCGCAGCGCCCGTTTCGGCCTGCCCGAAATGCTGTTCGGCCTGTTCCCCGGCATGGGTGCCTATTCGATCCTGTCGCGCAAGCTGGGCCGGCTGGCGGCCGAGCGCATGATCCTGTCGGGCAAGGTCTTCACCGCGGAGGAGATGTTCGACATGGGCATCGTCCATACGCTGGTCGAGGATGGCGAGGGGGAAGCGGCTGTGCGTGATTTCGTCGCCCGCAATCGCCCGCACCATGCCGGCCATGTCGGCGTCTATGAAGCCGGGCGCCGGGTCGATCCGCTGCACCATGACGAACTGAAGGATATTGTCGAGAATTGGGCCGCTTCGGCGCTCAAGACCGACCTCAAGGATATCCGCATGATGCGCCGGCTGGCGTCGGCCCAGACGCGGCTGACCAAATAAGGATCAGGCCAGGCGGCGCTGGCGGATCAGCGCCGCCATGTCATGGACATCGGCCCTGTTGCGGTTGAGCAGGGCCTGCAACTCGCCGATCGGGACCGGCCGGCTGAGGACGAAGCCCTGGACGTTGGTGAAGCCGGTTTCGCGGGCGTAGCGCAACTGTTCCTCGGTCTCGATCCCCTCGGCCACCGTCTCCACCTCCAGCGCGCGCGCCAGATAGGCGACGGACTGGGCGATGGCGCGGTCGCGGGGATTTTCGCCGACGCCGCGCATGAAGCTCTGATCGACCTTGATGGTGTCGAACTCATGGGTGCGCAGCGCGCCCAGCGAGGAATAGCCGGTGCCGAAATCGTCGAGCGCGAGGCGCAAGCCGATACGGCGCAATTCGCTGAGGATCAGATGGGTGCGGCGGTCATCTTCCAGGAAGATGGATTCGGTGACTTCCAGCTCCAGCCGGCGCGCCTTGAGCCCCGACTGGAGCAAAGCGGAGATGACTGCGCGCGGCAGGCCGTCGGTCTTGATGAGCGCGGGCGAGATATTGACCGCGACCCGGATATCCTCGTCCCAGCCCATCGCGTCGCGGCACGCCTGGGCCAGTGCCCAGTTGGTCATTGGCTCGATCAGGGCCGAGCTTTCGGCGATCGGGATGAACTCGGCGGGGGAAATCCAGCCCAGTTCGGGATGCTGCCAGCGCATCAGCGCCTCGCAGATGGTGATCCGGCCAGTCTCGGTATCGAAGATCGGCTGATAATGAAGTTGCAGCTCGCCATTGGCGAGCGCGCTACGCAGCCCGGTCTCCAGCTCATAGGTGCGGTTCTGCCGCTCCTTCATGGTCCAGTCGAACTGGGCATGGCGGTTTCGCCCGGCATGTTTGGCCTTGTAGAGCGCCAGATCGGCATGCTGCAGCAGTTCGTCGCCATCGGCGCCATCTTCGGGCGCGACGGCAATACCCATCGAGGCGGAGATGGTCAGGTGATGGCCGCCAACTTCGAAATCGCCGGCCAGAATGCGGGTGATGTCGCCGGCGATCACTTCGGCCTGGATGCGGCTGACGCCGGGGCAGATCAGCACGAACTCGTCGCCGCCGAAACGCGCGACATGGCCGCGCCGGTCGAGCGCGCGGGTCAGCCGCTCGGCCACCTGGCACAGCAGCTGGTCGCCGACGATATGGCCCAGCGTGTCGTTGATTTCCTTGAACCGGTCGAGGTCCATCCACAGGACGGCGGTCTGATCCGCATCGGAAATGCGATTGTCGAACAGGTCGCGCAGCCGCATCTGCATCGCCATGCGGTTTTCCACCCCGGTCAGGCTGTCATAGCGGGCCAGCCGCTCGAACTTGATCGCAAGGTTGCTCTTCTCCTGCTTGCCCTGCATCGCTTCCAGCACGATGCGGTGCGTGGTCTTGGTGATTTCCGCCATGGCGAAGATCATCAGGAAGCAGAGCACGCCAAGGACGACATAGCCGACGCCACCAGCGATCAGCAGGCCGATGGAGGTCGGCAGCATGGTGAAGCAGGTCTGGCCGACCGCGACATGGACCCGGCCGGCATTGCGGCCGGAAATGCCGCCCGCATAGGAGGCGACCATGCCGACGGCCAGCACATGCAGGGTCGCATCCTGGCTGATCGTCAGGGTCGCGAGCGATTGAAGCCCGAGCAGCGCGGCATAGATCCAGGCGCCCATTTCATAGGCGATTCCCCAGATCGGACGCGCCGGACCATCCTGATGCGCCAGCGCACGCTGGAAATAGACGGCCGAAATGGAGCGACTGATTCCCACGATCAGGACCAGCGCGGCAATGATGTGCATGGTCAGGACATGGGCCTGCCAGGCGATCACGAGACTGAGCGAACCACCTGAAATCGCGCCGGAAAGCAGCGATGCCGGGGAGGCATAAAGCGCTTTGACGAGGCTGTCCTGCACCTCAGCATTCTGCTGGGTACGGGGCGCAAAGCGCGCGCGCAGGACTGCGCACAGATGGCGGACGAGGCGTGACACGTGCCAGCATAGTGGCGGATCAGCCTTGAGATTTGGTAAATCCGATGCCCACCAAAGCAGATCAATTCCGCTGCCCGATCAACAATATCCCCCTACCCCTCCCCGGCCAAGGCACCGTCATATGGGGCCGGAAACAGGCTGTAGGACAGCAGAAACGACGGGCATGAAAAAGGCCGGTGGATCGCTCCACCGGCCCCTTTCTTGTCGCGTGAGCGAGAACTTCGTTTCGGTCGCGACCGAATTAGAAGTCCATGCCGCCCATGCCGCCCATGCCACCCGGCATGGCGGGCATGGCGGGCTTGTCTTCGGGCAGTTCCGAAACCGCGGCTTCGGTGGTGATCAGCAGACCAGCAACCGAGGCAGCGTTCTGGAGCGCGGTGCGCACGACCTTGGTCGGGTCGATGACGCCGGCGGCAACCAGGTTTTCATAGGTGTCGGTCGACGCGTTGAAGCCGAACGAGGTGTCGGTCTGGTCGAGCAGCTTGCCCGAGACGACAGCACCGTCATGGCCGGCGTTGGCGGCGATCTGGCGAACCAGCGCCGTCAGCGACTTGCGAACGATGTCGATACCGCGGGTCTGGTCGTCATTGGCGCCAGCGACGCCTTCGAGAACCTTGGTCGCGTAGAGCAGCGCGGTGCCACCACCGGGGACGATGCCTTCTTCGACGGCAGCGCGGGTCGCGTGCAGGGCGTCGTCGACGCGATCCTTGCGCTCCTTCACTTCGACTTCGGTCGCACCGCCAACCTTGATGACGGCAACGCCGCCAGCCAGCTTGGCCAGGCGTTCCTGCAGCTTTTCACGGTCATAGTCCGAAGTGGTGACTTCGATCTGCGCACGGATCTGCTCGGTACGGCCCTTGATCGAGTCGGCATCACCGGCGCCATCGACGATGGTGGTGTTGTCCTTGTCGATGGTGACGCGCTTGGCGGTGCCCAGCATGCCCAGGGTGACGTTTTCGAGCTTGATGCCCAGGTCTTCCGAGATCACTTCGCCCTTGGTCAGGACGGCGATGTCTTCCAGCATGGCCTTGCGGCGGTCGCCGAAGCCCGGTGCCTTGACCGCAGCAACCTTCAGGCCGCCGCGCAGCTTGTTGACGACCAGGGTCGCCAGCGCTTCGCCTTCGATGTCTTCGGCGATGATGAGGAGCGGACGGCCCGACTGAACCACGGCTTCCAGGATCGGCAGGATCGACTGCAGATTCGAGAGCTTCTTCTCGTGGATCAGGATGTAGGGATCAGCCAGCTCGACGGCCATCTTTTCCGGGTTGGTGATGAAGTAGGGCGACAGGTAGCCGCGGTCGAACTGCATGCCTTCGACAACGTCCAGCTCGAAGTCGAGACCCTTGGCCTCTTCCACGGTGATGACGCCTTCCTTGCCGACCTTTTCCATGGCTTCGGCGATCTTCTCGCCGACTTCCTTGTCGCCATTGGCCGAGATGATGCCGACCTGGGCCACTTCGGCCGAACCGGCAACCGGCTTCGAGCGCGACTGGATGTCCTCGACAACCTTGGCGACGGCGAGATCGATGCCGCGCTTCAGGTCCATCGGGTTCATGCCGGCGGCAACCGACTTCATGCCTTCGCGCACGATGGCCTGGGCCAGGACGGTCGCGGTGGTGGTGCCGTCACCGGCGATGTCGTTGGTCTTCGAAGCGACTTCGCGGACCATCTGGGCGCCCATATTCTCGAACTTGTCCTTCAGTTCGATTTCCTTGGCGACGCTGACGCCGTCCTTGGTGATGCGGGGGGCGCCGAAGCTCTTGTCGATGACGACGTTGCGGCCCTTCGGGCCCAGGGTCACCTTGACCGCGTCGGCCAGGATGTCGACGCCGCGCAGGATGCGCTCACGAGCGTCACGCGAAAACTTTACGTCCTTCGCTGCCATGATCTAATTCCTTCGAAAAATGGGGAAAAATGGAAAACCGAAATTCGGGAAATCGCTTAGGCGACAATACCCAGAATGTCCGATTCCTTCATGATGAGCAGGTCTTCACCGTCGACCTTGACTTCGGTGCCCGACCACTTGCCGAACAGCACGCGATCGCCGGCCTTGACGTCCAGCGGCGTGACCTTGCCGTCTTCGGCCTTCGAACCCGAACCGACGGAGACGATTTCGCCTTCCTGCGGCTTTTCCTTGGCGGTGTCGGGGATGATGATGCCACCGGCCGTCTTCGCTTCCGCTTCAATGCGGCGAACGAGAACGCGGTCATGCAACGGACGGAATGCCATGATGATTGCCTTTCCCTTTGTGCTGGGATGGGTCCGGCGTGGCCCGCAAGAGGAATGCCCCCGTGCGATATTGTGCCCCGCCTTGTCCTTCTCCCGATGAACTCTCTCACTTGTTAGCACTCGCGGATGGAGAGTGCTAGCGGCATGCATATGGAAAAGTCGTTTCGCCGGTCAAGGGCGGGACGGGATAAAAATTTTCGCCGTCCCGATGGATCGGGGATCGATCGGACCGGCACGCAGGCCATAGCGCAATCACCCCGCCCCGTCATGCCGGGCGCGACGGACCGCACGACGATTGCGACGCGACAGGCGGCAGGACGGGTAACAGCATAGGGCCACGCGCCCGTCGAAGTTCACAGTGTAAACGGGGTTTCCGGGGTCTTTGCACCGCCAACGCGCCGGGAACGCGTCGACTACGCGCCTGCCGCGCGTCGGGGGTGTGGGGGTGCGGGTCAGTGGCGCGCGCCCGTCATGCGGCGGCGAAGCGACGGCGACGCGGCACATAGGCGCCTGCCGCGCATCGATGAGGCTACAGGCGAGGCAGAGGCGGCGATGCGAAGAAAGGCGCTGGTCCATCGCGCAGGGTAGATCAGAAATCGGGCATGTAGGACAGTATCGGCGACGCGAGCATCTCCGTCATTGCGAGCGGAGCGAAGCAATCCATCTCGCGCCAGTGGATTGCTTCGCTCCGCTCGCAATGACGATATCCGGCTTTGACAGCTAAGTAACGACCAGTTTTTGCCGCTAATCGAAACTATCGCCTTGCCCATGAGCTGACATTGCGGCGCCCCATCGTGGGGCGCATATTACTGATATGAAAAAGCGTAATCTGCTCGCCGCGACCGTTATTTATATCCTTACTGCCTTTATGGTTGTTGTAATCTCGGCGATGATGGCGGGTGATTGCTCAACAGCCTTGACCGATGAAGTTTATCGGTCCTGCTCAGCCAGAGCGGATGGCAGATTGTTCTATGGTTTTATAGCTTCGTTGGGCCTTTATCCGATATTCCTTGCACTCTGCATTCGACGATCAAAGCGACGGAACCCCTGAAGCGGCTTTCGACCATTCTTGGCCACTCCCCAAAATCTTCCGTATCGCTGAAACCGGACACTCATTCAGGTGGCACATTGAAGGCTGCATCACCAAATCTAGCCAATAAAGCTTATTGAAGGATAGAAACAGCCGGGCGTTACTTGTCCTGCTTACATGCAAGATCGGCGGCGTAGACCCTCCAGCCGGCAACCACTGCATCGCGTTGACGACTCGAACCGCCGTTCACAATTGATCCGAAGCTCTCGCCGGTGATTTGATTGAGCACCGCATCAAGTCCATCCCCGACCTGCTCTGGCCCGTAGTGACGCATCCCCTCGAACGCGTCTGGGGCGTGGTTCACGAGGGAGATCGCCTGCGTGCGTAGATGGCGACGATCATCCATCTGCGCAATGATAGCAGGCACTGCTACGTAACCCAACGCTTCAAGCTGGTCGAATACATGCTGCTGCTGATCGCCATCGACTGACCGAGATTGGCGATGAGCGCGCGCACCTTCGCGAAGTGGGGAAGCGTGGTATTGGCCCGCCACGATGCGACGATCTTCGCCTGCCGTGAAGCTTCGGCGCGTGTAGCGGCGACCGTCAGGTCAGTTGCCCGCTTCAATGCGTCCGGCGTATAGCCAGCGAAGTATAGGCTAACAGGACCATCATCTCCTCGGTTAAGAAATAGGATGGCCGGTTCGCCAGCTAAGCCAAGCATCGCAGCATTAGATAGCTTGTATGTGGCATCCTGCGGATAGAAGCGGACAGTAGCACTGCTCATGTCTTCGCCTTTCACGACGCTCTCGACCTTTATAGGGATGTCCAGATACCCCGGTGACGGCTTTGCCGCTTCCTCGGTAAGTCGTTGCTTCGGCACATCCATCTTGCCGATAAGCACAATGCTTGACCCAGCGAGCAGCGTGGCGATCTTTGGGTCCGATGGGCAGAGCCGCGCTGAGACAGGCGAGGAGTTGGAGGTTGGAGAGACGCCCAATCCAAAAACAATCGCGAGCAGTGTAATCCGCATGATCATGATGATGACGATGCCACTTCTGGCGCAAGCTCGCTATCGACGATTGTTGCCGCTTGATTTTTACTGTCCAAGGTAAGCTATCGTCGCTCCTCTCTCCAAAAGCTGACTGTCGCAAATCCACCCCACTCCGCCATCTCAGCGACGGGTGGGAATGGTCGAGTTTGCCTCTCTCCCATTGCCCGGCGATTGCGGTATGTCCTTATTCATGTCGGGTCGGGAATCTTTGATGGCTGGGGCATCCCGCACGCGCGTCGATGGTTGGACGGCGCATAAGCGATAAGAGGAGAGCGCCATGTCCTATGCCACGATCGTCGCCGCCGTCGATGTCAACGCCCCTGACCTCGCCCGTGCCGCCATTGCCGGCGCGGCCGATGTGGCGGGGCACCAGGGCGTCGTCCATCTGCTCTATGTCCGCTATTATCTGCCGACCCGCTATTCCGAACTGCTGGACGGCAGTTTCGACGAGAATGAGGAGCGTGATGCGCTGGCGGCGATGAAGACATGGGCGAGCGAGGCCGGGCTGGCGCCCGATCGCACCCATTTCCTGACCCGGCGCGGGCGGGTGCGCGACGAGGTGCTGAGCGAGGCGGCGCGGCTGAAGGCCGACCTGGTGGTGATCGGGTCGCACCAGCCCTCGCTCACATCCAAGATGCTGGGGTCCAATGCGTCGGCGATCATCCACCAGTCGCCGGTCAGCGTGCTGGTGGTGCGGACGCAGGCAGCGGGTTAGCAGAAATAATCAACAGGGGTTGAGCGGCGCTCGGTTGCGGCGGGCGGGCGCCGTTCCTACCTGCCGGGCATCCCAGGCCTTTATTGGAACAGGCCCTTATCGGAGCGATGCCTGCATGACCGACAGCTATACCCCGCCCGCCGTCTGGATTTGGGACAAGGATAAGGGCGGCGCCTTTGCCAATATCAACCGGCCGATCGCCGGCGCCACCCATGACAAGCCATTGCCGGTCGGCCCGCATCCGCTCCAGCTCTATTCGCTGGGCACGCCCAATGGGCAGAAGGTGACGATCCTGCTGGAGGAATTGCTGGAGGCGGGCGTCACGCAGGCCGAATATGATGCCTGGCTGATCCGCATCGGCGATGGCGACCAGTTCGGCAGCGGCTTTGTCGACGTCAATCCCAACAGCAAGATCCCCGCGCTGATGGACCATAGCGTGTCGCCGCCGCAGCGCGTGTTCGAATCCGGCGCGATCCTGCTCTATCTGGCCGAGAAGTTCGGCAAGTTCCTGCCGACCGATCCGGCCAAGCGCACCGCGGCGCTGAGTTGGCTGTTCTGGCAGATGGGCAGCGCGCCGATCCTGGGCGGCGGCTTTGGCCATTTTTTCGCCTATGCGCCGGAAAAATACGAATATCCGATCAACCGCTACACGATGGAAGTGAAGCGGCAGCTGGACGTGCTGGACCGGCATCTGGCGGACAACGAATATCTGGCGGGCGACGAATATTCGATCGCCGATATCGCGGTGTGGCCCTGGTATGCGGGCGTGCTGCTGAACCGGGTCTATGGCGCGTCGGAGTTTCTGGACGCGGGCAGCTACAAGAACGTGCTGCGCTGGGCGAAGCAGATCGATGCGCGCCCGGCGGTGAAGCGCGGGCGGATCGTCAACAAGACCAACGGGCCGCTGGAGGATCAGTTGCACGAGCGGCATGACGCGGGCGACTTTGCCACGAAGACGCAGGACAAGCTGGAGGGGGTGGCCTGACACCCATTCCATAGCTTCCGTTCGTTTCGAGCCTGTCGAGAAACGGGAAGCACGGACGGAGGGGCATGATGCAAGGTCACGCACCGGCCCCTCCACCGCCTGTGGCGGTCCCCCTCCCCAAGCCAAGCTTGGGGAGGAATTCCATCAATAGCCCACGGTGAAGCGCTGGCGGACGTGCCGGGGCGCCTCGATCTCGTCCACGAGCGCGATGGCATAGTCGGCATAGGAAATGCTGCTATTGCCCTCGCCATCGACCAGCAGCTGGTCGGTGCCGAGACGGAATGTCCCCTTGCGATCACCGACGAAGAACAGGGCGGAGGGCGAGAGGAAGGTCCAGTCGAGATCGTCCACGCCGCGCAGATAGGCGAGGAAATCGCCGCCGCGACCAGCTTCGGCCTTATAGGCTTCGGGAAAGTCTGGCGTGTCGATCAGCTTGACGCCCGGCGCGACCTCCAGGCTGCCGGCGCCGCCGACCACCAGATAGCGGGCCACGCCCGACGCACGCACCGCGCCGACCAGCGATGCCGGATCGGTGTCAGCGAACATGACGGCGCTGACCACCGCATCATGGCCGGCGAGCAGCGCGCTGAGCGCGGCGGCATCATTGACGTCGCCAGCGATGGCGGTGACGCCGGCATCCTGCACAGCCTGTTCGGGATGGCGCGAGATCGCCGTCACCTGATGTCCGCGGCGGGCCAGCTCCGCGCTGATTTCCCGCCCCGCACGGCCGCTGCCGCCGATGATCGCGATCTTCATGTTCCATTCTCCATGGGTAGTTACCAATGGAAACCAGATAGCGATCCTGATATCATGGTCGCAAGAAGGCACTTTGCCATCACCTGGTTACGCCGAGGAAACCGCCTGCCATGACTGCGCCCACGCCCCTGCCCCGCACTGGCGACGCCTATGATCCCGATTGCCCGACCCGCCATGTGCTGGACCGGATCGGCGACAAATGGGCGGTGCTGGTGATGCTGACGTTGAAGGACGGGCCGGTGCGATTCAACGATCTGCGCCGGCGGATCGGCGCGATCTCGCAGAAGATGCTGTCCCAGACATTGAAAAGCCTGGAGCGCGACGGACTGGTTAGCCGCGCGGCTTATGCCACGGTGCCCGTGACGGTGGAATATCGGCTGACGGAGATGGCGCAGGGGCTGATCGGCATATTGGACCAGATCACCCGCTGGGCCGAGGGCCATGTCGGCGCGATCATGGATGCGCGCCGGGCGCATGACGCGCGCGAGGTCGAGGCCGCCTAACCGGCCTGGGTGGCGCGCTGGCCCTGTGACGCGGTGCGTTCACGCCACCAGCGGTTGATGCGGCGGGCGGCGGGACGCTCCACGCCATAGGTGAGCGCGCTCGCCAGCAGCAGCGAAGCAGCGGTTGCCAGCAGGAAGCCGATCCAGGTCGACAGGCCGGCGCGATCGACCAGGTTCATGATCGCCAGCCCGGCATTATGGTGGATGAGGTAGAGCGCGTAGCTGATCGCCCCCAGCCAGAGCAGCAGCCGATGGCGCAGGAAGGGCAGCCAGCCGCGCAGCATCGCGGCGAAGATCGCCATCACCAGCAGCGCGGCGACCAGATATTCGCGCGGGTCGGCCCAGGCGATCGTCGCCAGCGCCGCCACGAAGAAGGGCGCCTGTTGCCCCCAGCGACGATGCCCCGACCAGATGCGGTAGAAGAGCATGCCGATGATGAAAAAGGGGATATAGTCGAGCACCAGCAGCATGACGAGGCGGCTGGGCATGGCGTGCCAGCCGGCGATTGCGGCCTTGATCGCGAGCCAGCCGAGCAGCAGCCATTCGAGCCGGGCAAAGCCGCGCCCCATCCAGATCGCCAGCATGCAGCAATAGAAGGCGAGTTCGACGCCCAGCGTCCAGTAGACGCCGTCGACCGCAGGCAGATAGAAATAGCCCTGCAGCATCGTCATGTTGACCGGGATCACCCAGGCGGGCGGCAGCAACTGGCCGGCGCCGAGCAGCAGGACGATGCCGATCGAGAGCGCCATCGCGGCCCAATAGACCGGGAAAAGCCGGGCGAAGCGCTTGACCGCGAAATCGGCGGCGCTGCGCGTTCCTTCCAGCGAGAAGGCGATGACGAAGCCGGAAATGGCAAAGAAGAGCAGCACGCCATAGCCGCCATGTTCGAACAAGGGCGGCAGGCGATGCCCATGCGGGAAGAGCTTGGGGTAGATGTTGAAATAATGGAAGAGCAGCACGGAAAAGGCCGCGATGCCACGCAGCGCGTCCAGTTCCTGCAATCGCGTCCTGCCCTGCCCCATCATCCCCCTGCCCTACGCCCCCACGCGATAAGATTGGGTAAATTTGCGTGAACGATAGCGCCCGCGCCGGGGCGCCGGCATCAATTGCCGTCGGCGTCGACCATGAACTGCATCGGCTTACCGCGCGATTCCGGTTCCCAGCCGGCCGCCAGCGCCGCGCGCACGCCGCGCGCGACGATGGCATCGTTGATCTGGAGCCGGCCGCGCGCCAGTCCTTTGAGCAGGCGCTTGGGCGGCGGAAATTCCAGCACCGCGCCGCGCTGCGTCCCCTGCTGCTGCAGGGCGACGGTCATGCCGCGCCAGCCATCGGCATCGCTCCATTGCGGTTCGCGCCGCACTTCCCAATCATAATGCGCGCCGTCGACCAGGACGGTGCCACTGTTGTTGCTGTTTGACATGATGATCGCCCTATAGAGCATCATCCATTCATTCTGAATGGATGATGCTCTACTTTCCTTTTATTTTCCGCATTTTCCGAGCCAGCAGATGATACCATCTGCTTCGAAAATGCTCTAGCCTGCCGCCCTGACGATGTCAGCCCAGGCTTCTTCGCTAATCACCTCGATACCGAGTGCCGTCGCCTGCTTGAGCTTCGATCCCGCACCCGGACCGGCGACGACCAGATCGGTCTTGGCACTGACCGATCCCGCCGCCTTGGCACCCAGGCGCTCTGCTTGCGCCTTGGCCTCGTCGCGGCTCATCGTCTCCAGCTTGCCGGTGAAGACGACGATCTTGCCGGTGACGGCGCTGGCGGTGGTCTCGACGACATAATCGGGCGGCGACACTTCGCTCAGCAGATCGTCCCACGCCTCGACATTATGGGGTTCGTGGAAGAAATCGGCGAGCGCATGGCCCACGGCAGCGCCGACATTCTCGACCCCGATATGTTCGGCGATCGCCTTGTCCTTCTTCGCCGGCGTCTCATAGGCCTGATCGCGCAGGGCAATGATCTCGTCGGCCAGGGTGCGGAGCGCTGGAAGCGTGGTGTAGCGCTTGAGCAGGTCGCGCGCGGTCACGGCGCCGACATGGCGGATGCCAAGGCCGAACAGCAGCTTGGCGGCATCGGGCGCGCGCTTCGCCTCGATCGCGGCGAGCAGATTGTCGACCGACTTTTCCTTCCAGCCCTCACGCCCCAGCAGTTCACCGGCATGGGTGCGCAGGCGGAAGATGTCGGCCGGCTCCTTGATCCAGCCAAGGTCGAGAAATTCCTCGATCGTCTTTTCGCCCAGCCCCTCGATATCGAGCGCGGCGCGGCTGACGAAATGGCGCAGCCGCTCGAACCGCTGGGCGGCGCAGATCAGGCCGCCGGTGCAGCGATAATCGACTTCCTCCTCCTCGCGCACCGCTTCCGATCCGCAGACCGGGCAGTGAGTGGGGAAGGGAAAGGGTTCGCGTACTTCGTCGCGGGTCAGATTGTCGACCACCTGCGGGATGACGTCGCCGGCGCGCTGGACGACGATGCGGTCGCCCGGCCGCACGCCCAGCCGTTCGATCTCGTCGGCATTGTGGAGCGTGACGTTGGAGACGACGACGCCGCCGACCGTCACCGGGGTCAGGCGCCCGACCGGGGTCAGCTTGCCGGTGCGGCCGACCTGGATGTCGATCGCCTCCAGCGTGGTCTGGGCGCGTTCGGCCGGGAATTTATGGGCGATCGCCCAGCGCGGCGCCTTGGCCACGAAGCCGAGCCGCTGCTGCCAGTCGAGCCGGTCGACCTTGTAAACGACGCCGTCAATGTCGAAGGGCAGGTCGGCGCGGGCGCGTTCGATCGCGCGATAATGGGCCAGGATCGCGTCGATGCTATCGACGCAGACCAGCATGTCGGACACGGGCAGACCCCAACTCGCAATCGCCTGCATCACGCCCAACTGGGTGTCGGCGGGCAGCGCGCTATGGGCGCCCCAGCCATGGGCGAGGAAACGTAAGGGACGGCTGGCAGTGACGCTGGCGTCCTTCTGGCGCAGCGATCCGGCGGCCGCGTTGCGCGGATTGGCGAACTGGCGCGCCTTGTCGGCATCCTCCGCCTCGTCCAGCAGCCGCTGGTTGAGGGCGACGAAATCCGCCTTGGCCATATAGACCTCGCCCCGCACCTCGAACAGGTCGGGGATGGCTTCGCCGGTCAGGCGCTCAGGGATGTCGGCGATGGTGCGGACATTGGCGGTGACATCCTCACCCGTGGTGCCGTCGCCGCGGGTCGCGGCCAGCACCAGTTTGCCCTGCTCATAGCGCAGCGAACAGGACAGGCCATCGATCTTCGGTTCGGCGGTCATCGCCACCGGCGCATCCTCGGCCAGTGCCAGGAAGCGGCGGACGCGCGCGGCGAACTCGGCGATATCCTCGTCGGCAAAGCCATTGTCGAGGCTCATCATGCGGACCGCGTGCGGCACCTTCTTCAGTGCCGAGGTGGCGGCAGCGCCGACCTGTGCGTTGGGCGAGTCGGCGCGGATCAGGTGCGGGAAGGCCGCCTCGAGCGCGTTATTCTCGCGGATCAGCGCGTCATAGTCCGCGTCGCTGATCTCCGGCGCGTCCTGGTCATGATAGAGGCGGTTATGCTTCGCCACCTCCCTGGCAAGGCGCATCAGGCGGTTGGCGGCTTCGGCTTCGGTAATTTGCGTAGGATCAGTCATTTATTCAGATGCTCAAACAAGGCGAGGATAGAGAAAAAAGCCACCAATAGCGCGCTGACGATCACATAAGCTATCAAAAGTGGCTTCAAAGAACGGTTCTTCAACATTCCTCCAACGAAAAACGGCAGAAACAACACACCCAGCGTAACAGGGATCGAAAATAGGAATTGCGCCAACGTAAGTGGCATGCGCTACGCCCTCGTCGAGAGCGCCCTGCAAAGGCGGGCACCCGGTTGAAACTATGATATCAGAATTCAGATTCCTGCCACCGGCACCGTCTCGAAATGCTGGGGAAAGCCGGCGATGATCGGGCGCGCCTTGGCGATGGCAGCGCGGACGGCGGGGAGTTTCAGCGAGGCGGCGTGGCTTTCGCGGCTGTCCCAGACCTCGGTGATCCAGAGCGCATCGGGATTGGCGGTGTCGAGCGCGACGACATAGGAGAGGCAGCCGGGCATCGCGCCGATCGCATCCTTGAGATAACCGACCAGTTCGTCGCGCTTGCCCGGCGTGCTGAGCATCTGGCCGATCAGGCCGTAGCGCGGCTTTGCCTCCTGCGCAGCGGCGGGGATGGCCGTTGCGGCCAGCGTCGCGGCGGTGAGGCCGAGCATGTCTCTGCGATTATGGGTCATGCGGCTATCCTATCCCCTCCGTTCGTCCTGAGCGAAGTCGAAGGACGCGCCGAGCGGAGCGAGGCGCCTTCGCTTCGCTCAGGTGAAGGCTTCGACTTCGCTCAGCCCGAACGGTATGTGAAACGCGCGAATTGGCAAGCCTCAAGCTTCCAGCAGCCGTTCCGCCTGTGCGCGGGCTTCAGCGGTGATTTCCGCGCCGGAGAGCATGCGGGCGATTTCCTCGCGGCGTTCGCCATCGCTCAGCGCATGGACGCCGGTGCGCGTCACCGTGCCGTCGCTCGATTTCGCGATCAGCATATGGCCGGCGCCGCGCGCCGCGACCTGCGGGCTGTGGGTGACGACCAGGATCTGGTTGCTCTGTGCCAGGCGCGACAGGCGCTCGCCGATCGCATCGGCCACCGCGCCGCCGACGCCCCGGTCAATCTCGTCGAAGATCAGCGTGTCGGCCCCGCCCCGCTCCGCCAGCGCAACCTTGAGCGCGAGGATGAAGCGGGACAGTTCCCCGCCCGAGGCGATCTTGGCGAGCGGCGCGAAGGGGGCACCGGGATTGGTCGAAATCTCGAACTCGACCCGGTCCATGCCGGCGCCGCTCCATTGCCCTTCTTCGAGCGGGGCTACGACGGTGCGGAAGCGGGCGGCGTCGAGCTTCAGCGGCGCCAGTTCGCCCGCGACCGCCGCATCGAGCCGGCCTGCGGCGAGTTGGCGTTCGGCCGACAGCGCCTGGGCAGCGGCGCGATAGGTTGCGGCCTTTTGCGCGACATCGGCTTCGAGCGCGGCGATATGCTCCTCCCCACCCTCGATCGCGGCGAGGCGGGCGGCCATCTCGTCGCGCAGCGCGGCGAGATCGTCGGGCGCGACCTGATGCTTGCGGGCCAGGCCGCGCAGGTCGAACAGCCGGGTCTCGATCGCGTCCAGCCGGGCGGGGTCGAAGCTCAGCGCCTCGGCCGCCTCGGCCAGCTTGTCCTCCGCCTCGCCCGCTTCGATCACGGCGCGGTCCAGCGCCTCCAGCACGGCGGAGAGCGGTTCATATTCGCCCGCGATCCGGTCGAGCCGGCGGGCGGCCTGCCGCAACTGGGCAAGGCCACCGTCGGAGCCGGTCAGGCAATCGGTGACGGCGGACAGGTCATCGGACAGGCGCGCGCCCTTCTGCATGGTCGCGCGCTCCTCCGCCAAAGTCGCTTCCTCGCCGGCTTCGGGCGCGAATTTCGACAGTTCGGCGACGGCATGGTCGAGATAGTCGCGATCGCGCGCGGCATTGGCGACGGTGTCGCGCGCCTGCGCCAGATCGGCGGCGGCGGCGCGCCAAGCGGTGTAAGCGGTGGCGACCGCCTCCGCCTCGCAGCGGCCATAGGTGTCGAGCAGGGCGCGGTGGCCGCGGGCGTTGAGCAGGCCGCGATCGTCATGCTGGCCGTGGATCTCGACCAGCGCGCCGCCCAGGTCGCGCAGCAGCGCGGCAGAACAGGCCTGGTCGTTGATGAAGGCGCGGCTGCCGCCATCGGCCTTCACCGTGCGGCGGATCAGCAGCGGTTCACCGGCTTCGATCTCGATGCCATTGTCGGCCAGCAGCAGCGCGGCGCGATGTCCGGCGGGCGGCGGATCGAAGCTGGCGGTGACGCTGGCCTGCGCCTCCCCTGCCCGGACAAGGCCGCTGTCGGCGCGGGCGCCCAATGCCAGCCCCAGCGAATCGAGCAGGATCGACTTGCCCGCGCCGGTTTCACCGGTGAGGACGGACAGGCCGGCGCCGAACTCCAGGTCCAGCGCCTCGATCAGCACGACATTGCGGATGGCAAGCGAGGTCAGCATGGCGCCTGTCTACCTGCCATCGCACAAAAGGGGAACAAATAAAGCGTGCGCCTCAGCTCTTGACCGGATGCTGCTGCATCAGCTTGTAGCTGCGCTCATACCATTTGGTGCCGGGATAGTTGCGGCCCAGCACGGCGGCGGCCTTCTGCGCTTCGGCCGGGATGCCGAGCGAGAGATAGGATTCGACCAGACGCTCCAGCGCTTCGGGCGTGTGGGTGGTGGTCTGGAACTTGTCGATCACGGTGCGGAAGCGCAGCGTGGCGGCGAGCCACTGGCCCCGGCGCTGGTAGAAGCGGCCCAGCTCCATTTCCTTGCCGGCGAGGTGGTCATTGACCAGGTCGACCTTCAGACGGGCGTCGGCGGCATAGCGGGTGTCGGGATAGCGGCGGATCAGTTCGCCCAGCGCATCCATCGCCTGCTGCGTGATCTTCTGGTCGCGGGTGACGTCGGCAATCTGCTCATAATAGCACAGCGCGATCAGATAATAAGCGTAGGGCGCGTCCTTGTTGCCGGTGTGGATCGACAGGAAGCGCTGCGAGGCCGCGATCGATTCCGGATAGTCGCGGTTCATATAATAGCTGAACGCCGACATGAGCTGCGCACGGCGCGCCCAGGGCGAATAGGGATGCTGGCGCTCGACCTCATCGAACAGTGCGGCGGCGAGCTTGTACTGGCCGCGATCGAGGCGGGCCTTGCCGCTGTTGTAGAGGGTCGACACGTCGCGGGCGACGTAGAGGGTGTCGGCCTTGTTCTTCGATGTGGAGCAGCCGGTCAGCACAGGCGAGGCGATCAGGACCAGAGTGGTGGCCGCGCCGATGCGCGTCAGGGTTTTCGTCAGCATGCGCCGGGTCATAGCCGAGCGGATCGCCGTCGCCAAGCGCCAGAATGTTGCAGAACGTTAAGCCGTGTCAGCGCGTCTGTTGCGGCAGGTCGAGGCAAGCCATGGCGCCGCCATCCGGCGCAGGTTCCAGCCGGAAGCGGCCGCCAAGCTGCTGCGCCAGCGCGACGGCAATGCGCAGGCCGATGCTGGTCGGTCCGTCGGGCATGGTCCCGTCCGGCAGGCCGCGCCCGTCGTCGACGATGCGCAGTTGGAGCGCGCCGCCCGTCTGCTGTTCCAGCGTCACCGCGACGCGGCCGGCGCGATCGGGCAGGCCATGTTCGATCGCGTTGCTGACCGATTCCGCCACGATCAGCGCCAGCGGCACGATGACATCGGGTTCGAGCGACAGGCCATCGGGCGCGCAGATGGTGCAATCAATATCGGTGCGGCCGGACGCATCGACGATATCGGCGCAGAGCATGACCATGAAGGCGCGCAGTTCCTGCCCCTGCCCCGAGGGATCATAGAGGGCGCGGCTGATCTTGCCAATCAGGGCGAGGCGGGCGGCGGCATCGTCCAGCGCGCGACGGGCGACATCATTGTCGATCTGGCGCCGCTGGAGCGAGAGCATGGCGGCCACCACCTGAAGATTGTTCGACACGCGGTGCTGGAGTTCGCGGAACAATAATTCGCGATTCTCGGCCAGGGCGCGGCTGCGCTCCCGCTCCACCGCCAGGTTGAAATTGGCGCGCTGCATGAAGTGGATGAGCAATATGTCGACGGCCACGACCATCGTGTAGAAGATCAGCGCCATCGCGACGCCGGGGTTGAAGGCCAGCGCATAGAAGGGCGGGATTAAGCAATACCAGGACAGCAGCCCGCCGATGATGGCGGCGAAGATGCCCGGCCGCACCCCGAACAGGAAGGAGGAGAGGATGACCGCCGGGAAGAAGGTGACGAAGGGATAGCCGACCGGCAGCAGCGTTTCCGCTGCAACCCGCACCAGCCAGGCGAGCAGGCAGAGCAACAGGCTCAGCGCATAGCCATAGACCGGTCTTGGAAGCACGAGCGGCAGGCGCTCGACAAACCGCTCATTGCTGCGTTGCATGGACATTCCCCCGGAACCGTGACGCGACCGTATCAGATGTCGCCCCCCGCGCCTTGATCGAAATCAGCCCTGACGGGATTCGTCACGAAAAAGGGCGCCCGGCCAAGCCGGACGCCCCCTTTTCCTGTCAGCGATGATGCTGCCGATCAGTCCTGGGTCAGGAAGTCGGGCAGACCGGCGTTGGAGCCGTCATCGTCGCCCTTGCCTTCGCTGCGCGGGCCACGGTCGCGGCGCGGGCCACGATCGCCACCACGACCGCCACGGTCGCCGCCGTCACGGCGCGGGCCGCGACCACGATCGCCGCGATCACCACGGTCGCCGCGCGGTTCACGCGGTTCGCGGGCCGGACGGGTATCTTCCAGTTCCTCGCCGGTTTCCTGGTCGACGACGCGCATCGACAGGCGAACCTTGCCGCGCGGATCGATCTCGAGAACCTTGACCTTCACTTCCTGGCCTTCCGACACGACGTCGGTCGGCTTTTCGACGCGCTCGTTCTTAATTTCGCTGACGTGGACGAGGCCGTCCTTGCCACCCATGAAGTTCACGAACGCACCGAAGTCGACGATGTTGACGACCTTGCCGGTGTAGATCTTGCCGACTTCCGCTTCCTCGACGATGCCGAGAATCCACTTCTTGGCAGCTTCGATCTGGGCGGTGTCGGACGACGAAATCTTGATGATGCCTTCGTCGTCGATGTCGACCTTGGCGCCGGTTTCGGCGACGATCTCGCGGATGACCTTGCCGCCGGTGCCGATGACGTCACGGATCTTCGACTTGTCGATCTGGATCGTCTCGATGCGCGGGGCGTGCGCCGACAGTTCGGTGCGGGTCGAGGACAGGGCCTTGTTCATCTCACCCAGGATGTGGGCGCGACCTTCCTTGGCCTGGCGCAGGGCGGTCTCGAAGATTTCCTGCGTGATGCCGGCAACCTTGATGTCCATCTGCATGGTGGTGATGCCGGCTTCGGTGCCAGCGACCTTGAAGTCCATGTCGCCAAGGTGATCTTCGTCGCCCAGGATGTCCGAGATGACGGCGAAGTCGCTGCCTTCCAGGATCAGGCCCATGGCGATGCCCGACACCGGACGCTTCAGCGGAACGCCCGCATCCATCATCGAGAGCGAACCACCGCAGACGGTGGCCATCGACGAGGAACCGTTCGACTCGGTGATGTCCGAGAGAACGCGGATGGTGTAGGGGAATTCGTCCTTGGTCGGCAGCACCGGGTGCAGCGCACGCCAGGCGAGCTTGCCATGGCCGACTTCACGACGACCCGGCGCACCGAAGCGGCCCACTTCACCGACCGAATAGGGCGGGAAGTTGTAGTGCAGCATGAAGTTTTCATAGTGCAGGCCAGTGAGGCCGTCGATCATCTGCTCGGCGTCCTTGGTGCCCAGCGTGGTGGTGCAGATCGCCTGCGTCTCGCCACGGGTGAACAGGGCCGAACCATGGGTGCGCGGCAGGAAGCCGACCATCGCCTCGATCGGACGGATCTGGGTGGTGGTGCGGCCGTCGATGCGCTGGCCGTCCTTCAGGATGGCGCCACGGACGATCTCGGCTTCCAGCTTCTTGGTCAGCTTGATGCCGGCCATCACGGTCTGGGCGTCGAGGCCGTCTTCCGTGAACATCGCCTTCGCCTTGGCGCGGGCTTCGTTCAGGGCGTTCGAGCGGGCCGACTTGTCGGTCAGCTTGTAGGCGGCGGCGATGTCGCCACCGATCAGATCCTTGAGCTTGGTCTTCAGCGCGCCGAGATCGTCGCCCTTGGCCATTTCCCACGGATCCTTGGCGGCCTTTTCGGCCAGCTGGATGATCGCGTCGACGACCTTCTTGCTCGCTTCATGGGCGAACAGGACGGCGCCGAGCATGACGTCTTCCGACAGTTCCTTGGCTTCGGATTCGACCATCATCACGGCGTTGCTGGTGGCAGCGACGACCAGGTCGAGTTCGCCGGTCTTCACTTCGTCCAGCGACGGGTTCAGCTGATATTCGCCATCCTTGTAACCGACGCGGGCAGCGCCGATCGGACCCATGAAGGGCACGCCCGACAGGGTCAGGGCAGCGGAAGCAGCGATCATCGCGACGATGTCGGGCTCGCTCTCGCCATCGAACGACATCACCTGGGCAATGACGTTGATTTCGTTGTAGAAGCCTTCGGGGAAGAGCGGGCGGATCGGACGGTCGATCAGGCGCGAAACCAGGGTTTCCTTCTCGGTGGCGCCACGCTCACGCTTGAAGAAACCACCCGGAATGCGGCCGGCGGCCGAATATTTTTCCTGATAGTGAACGGTCAGCGGGAAGAAGTCCTGGCCGTCCTTCACCGACTTGGCGGCGGTCACGGCGCACAGCACCACGGTTTCGCCATAGGTTGCCAGCACGGCGGCGTCGGCCTGACGCGCGATCCGGCCGGTTTCGAGGGTCAGCGTCTTGCCGGCCAGCTCGATCGAAACTTTCTTTACATCGAACATATATGTTCCTTTGCCCACCTGGCCCTATTGCCGGGCGGGGCCTCATATGCGGACGAAACCGGTCCGCGGCGGTTGTGGAGCATCGTGTGGCCCCTGAAACGAAACGGGGCGCCGGATTGCGCCCGTCCCGAATGACATCCCCAAAAGGACGTCCGTTAGAATCGGAAACGGCCCCGAATGGGGCCGTCCCTTATTAGCAGGCTTACTTACGCAGGCCCAGCTTGGTGATGAGGTCGGTGTAGCGAGCCGCATCCTTCTTCTTCAGATAGTCCAGCAGCGAACGACGCTTGTTGACCAGCATCAGCAGGCCGCGACGGCTGTGGTTATCCTTGTGGTGACCCTTGAAATGCTCGGTCAGGTTCGAGATGCGCTCCGACAGGATCGCAACCTGGACTTCCGGCGAACCGGTGTCGCCTTCGACGCGGGCATGTTCCTTGATCAGCGCTTCCTTGCGCTCTGCAGTGATCGACATCGGGCTTCCTTTCGTATCTAGAGATTGAAGCCGCGCACCACCCGGATCTCCGGGCCACTGGACTCCACCAGCGCGACGGGCGTATCGCCCAACATCGCCAGCAGGAGACCGGTGTGCGGTTTCCCCATGAGCATCTTCCCCTGTCGGAGTGCCAATGCTTCATCGGGAGAGACTGCAAGAGCCGGGATATCGTCCAGCCCTGCCGTCAACGGGAGCATAAGCTCGCCGATGTCGCCGCCCCTAGCAGCTTCGTCCAGTTTGTCCAGCGAAATCGCGGTTTCCAGGGTGAAGGGCCCGGCCTTGATCCGCCGCAACATGGTGACATGGCCGACCGTGCCGAGCGCCAGCGCGATGTCGCGGGCAAGGGAGCGGATATAGGTGCCCTTGGAGACATGGGCACGCAGGGTGACGGAGGCGAGTGCGCCCTCTTCCTGTTCCTGCCCCGCGATCGCCAGCGCATGGATCGTCACCGATCGCGTCTTCATCTCCACTTCCTCCCCCTTGCGGGCGAGGTCATAGGCGCGCTGTCCGTCGATCAGGATCGCGCTATAGGCGGGCGGCGCCTGCTCGATCGGGCCGGTGAAGCGCGGCAGGATGGCTTCCAGCTGCGTCAGCGTCGGGCGCACCTCGCTTTCCGCGATGACCTTCCCCTCCAGATCGAGCGTGTCGGTCTGTGCGCCGAAGGCGATGGTGAAATCATAGATCTTGTCGCTGTCGAGCATCCGGCCGGCCAGCTTGGTCGCCTCGCCGATCGCGATCGGCAGCACGCCGGTCGCCAGCGGATCGAGCGTGCCGCCATGGCCGACCTTCCATTTCTCCGTCCCGCCCAGCACCTCGCGCTGGGTCCGCAGCGCGCGCTTCACTGCGCTGACCGCCTGGGTCGAGCCAAGGCCATGGGGTTTGTCGAGGATGATCCAGCCGTGCATGGCGGCGCGCTCTATAGCGCCCGCCCTGCCCTGTCAGCCCTTATCGCATCCTTACGTCCGTTCGTTTCGCGCCTGTCGAGAAACGGAGGCCAATGGAAGGAAGGATGAAACGCCTTGCCGATCAGCCATTTCCCCCTGCCCCGCGCTCGGCTATTCCGGCCCCATGACGATCAAGCTCATCTGCCTCGATGCCGACGATACGCTGTGGCACAATATGCGCCATTTCAACGCGACCCAGGAGGCGCTGACCGACATGTTGCAGCCCTTTGCCGATGTCGATGTGACGCGCGAGCGGCTGATCGCCTGCGAGATCCGCAACCTGCCGCTCTATGGCTATGGCGCCAAGGGCTTCACCCTATCGATGATCGAGGCGGCGGTGGAACTGGCCGGCGATCAGCTGTCGACCGCGATGATCCAGGACATATTGGCGGCGGGCCGCGTGCTGCTGGCCCATCCGGTCGAGCTGTTCGACGGGGTGGAGGAGACGCTGGAGCGGCTGGCGGACATAGGCCCGCTGGTGCTGGTGACCAAGGGCGACCTGCTGCACCAGGAAAGCAAGCTGGCAGCATCGGGCCTGGGCGACCTGTTTTCCGGGATCGAGATCGTCAGCGACAAGAAGGTCGACACTTTCCGCACCCTGTTCGCCCGCCATGGCATCGCCCCCGAACAGGCGGTGATGGCCGGCGATTCGATGCGGTCGGACATATTGCCGGCGCTGGAGGCCGGCGCCTGGGCCGCGTTCATCCCGCAGGAGGGCGCCTGGTCGCATGAGCGGGCACAGCCGCCGATCGGCGCGGCCCGCTATACCCAGTTGGAACGGCTGGGCGAACTGCCTGACTGGATTGCCGGCATCAACTGAAGTTCAGGCGGCGCGCGCGGCCCATTCGTCGGCGAGGATCGAATAGATCACCGTGTCGCGGACATGGCCGGTCCAGGTGATGCGCTGCTTGCGCAATATGCCCTCGCGCACGGCGCCCAGCTTCTCCACCGCCCTTTGCGAGCGTATGTTGCGGGCGTCGACCCGAAGTTCGATGCGATGGAAACCGCAGGCCAGCGCCCGGCCGATCAGCAAGGGCTTGATCCGGCTATTGAGACCGGTGCCGCGGGTGGCCGGCGTCATATAGGTGAGGCCGATTTCCAGCGCATTGTCGGCGGGATGGACATTGAGGTAGCCTGACATGCCGACCGGCTGGCCATCCGCCAAGATCAGGAAGGCATTGCGGTCTGCGCTGGTCAGCGTCGCGTCGAAGGCGGCATCGAAATCCGGTCCAGCAAAGCGCACGGGATAAATCTCCCATACCGGATCGTCGACCGGACAAATCCCGCGCAACGCCTCGCGATGATGGTCGGCCAACTGCTCCAGATGAAGGCCGGGCGCGTCGATCGGCGCCAGCAGATCGTCCATCCGGCTCATCCGCGCATCTGCTCGACGAAATGGCGACGGCACAGCGCCACATAACGGTCATTGCCGCCAATCTCGGTCTGGGCGCCCTGGCGGATCGCGCGTCCCGACGCATCGACACGCAGGTTCATCGTCGCCTTGCGGCCGCAATCGCACACCGTCTTGATCTCGGTCAGCGCATCGGCGAGGCCGAGCAAATGGGCGCTGCCCTCGAACAATTCCCCCTGGAAATCGGTGCGCAGGCCATAGCAGAGGACGGGAATGCCCAGGCTGTCGCTAACCGCGGCGAGTTGCCAGACCTGATCGCGGGTCAGGAACTGCGCCTCGTCCACCAGCACACAGGACAGTGGTGTCGTGTCATGCTGGGCGGCGATGGCGGCGAGCATGTCGACGCCCGGCTCGAACAGATGCGCCTGCGCCTCCAGCCCGATGCGCGAGGCGATCCGGCCATGGCCGAAGCGATCGTCGACAGCCGCGGTCCACAGCATCGTCGCCATGCCGCGTTCCTGATAGTTGAAGCTCGACTGCAGCAGGGTCGTCGATTTGCCCGCATTCATCGAGCTATAATAGAAATAGAGCTTCGCCATGGCCGCGCTTTAGCGCAGCGTGGGCGCAACGCCAGCCAGGAAACGCACCAGCGCGTCGGCGAGCGCGATCCGCTTGTCGGAGAAGCTGTGATCGGTCGGCCAGACCATCAGGCGGGTATTGGGATTGGCCGACTGGGCGTCCGCCCCGACCTTGCGCGCCATCGCGCCAATCCCCCGGTCCGCGCCGATGATGGTCAGCGGCCGGCGGCCATAGCCGACCAGCTTGCGGCCAAGGTCGAACTTCTGCGCATCGCCCTTGATCTCGGCGGTCAGGCTTTCATAGCTGGCGCCCGACAGCGGCGGCAGGTCGCCCGCCACCTCCGCTTTCCAGCCGGCCTCCCCCTGTGGCGTGGCGAGCGCGGCAACGGTCTGGGCCGGATCCCAGGGATCGATCAGGAACAGCCCGGCGACGCGCGGTTCTGCGGCCGCCGCCTCCGCCGCCATGAAGCCGCCCATGCTGTGGCCGGCGACCACGATCGCGCTGGTGTCGATACGATATTTGGCGACGGTCGAGGCTTCCTCCAGGAACAGCAGCGCGTTGAACGCATCCTCCGCCGCGTTGGTGAAGGAAAAGATGCCGGGGCTGCCCCACGATCCGCGATAATGGAGGGTTAGAACATTCCAGCCGGCGCGGCGCGCGGCCTGAGCCAGATCCAGATTCTGCTCATTGCCCGGAAAACCGTGCAGCAGCAGCAGGGTCGGATGCACGCCGCTGCCCGCCGCGACATACATGACCGCATTCATCGCCCCCTCGCCCGAGGGAAGGACGAACGCGTCCATCCGCGCGGGATTGGCGGCGTCGGGCGCGGGATCGGTGATGACGGCGGGATGGGTGGCAGGTTCGCGGGCGATGGCGGGCGTAGCCAATGCCAAGGCGGCCATACTGATTATCCCGCTCATCTTCATGCGTCTGCCCCTCTTGATCTTCCGGTTCCGGGAAAGACGCTGTTAGCGCTGCCGCACCGTCGCGTCGACGCTGGAAACATTCCGCGACCGGACAAGATATGGCAAGACGCGCCACACAATTGCTGGAGCAAACACATGGCGACCGCGCAAGCCCGTGAAGCCTGTCTCGATCCCATCGTCCTCGTGCAGGACCGATATAGCGGTGCCTATAGTGGCGGGGCATGGCTTGCACTGGCGGAGGGCGATCGCTCCTACGAGGAGGCTTCGCGGATAGGCTGGATCATGAGCCACGGTCCCAGCGGCAATGACCTGGAGGCAGCTGCGTTTTGGCAGGCTCATCCAGCCTGGATTGCTACAGGTAAAACGCCCGACGAGGCGATCGCGCGTTTACGCTCTCAAAATTCCATCGCAGCCATGGCGTAGCCCTCCCCCGGAACAGCGCTCCGGGGGCCAGCCTTTCAATCTTCGCTCTCATCCTGCTCCAGGTCGCGGGCAACCTTGGGGTCGCGGAGCAGCTTGTCGATATGGCTGCCCTCGTCGAAGCTCTCGTCCGACAGGAATTTGAGCTTCGCCGCATATTTGAGGCGGATGCGGTGCGCGACTTCGCGCTGGAGATAGGCGGTGTTGGTGCGCAGCGCCTTGAGCACCGCTTCCTCATCCTTGCCGAGCAGCGACTTGATGAAGACGGTGGCGTGGCGCAGGTCGGGCGACATGCGCACTTCGGTGACGCTGACCACATGCTGGCTCAGCACATCGTCATGCACGTCGCCGCGCTGGAGAATGTCGGAAAGGACATGGCGCACCTGTTCGCCGACGCGCAGCAGGCGGACAGAGGGGCCTTCGGATTGTTGTTGAGCCATAGTCAGACCTTAAAAAACATATCGTCGAGCGAAACATTCAACTCCATGGCCAGCTTGCGCCAGAGTTCCACATTCGCGCTTCTCTTATTGCGTTCTACATTACTGAGATGGGCATGCGTCGAGCCCACCCGTTCCGCCAAAACTTTCAGCGTTAAGCCCCGATGTTTTCGCCATGCGCGTAAAGGGCTTTCCCCGGCCATCATTCCATCGACCACTTTCGCGGGAAGATATTCCTCGCCCTCATCGCGGCGCGCCTCAGCCTCTGCAGCTGCTATCATGTCAGCCTTATCCTCCGCGATCTCGACAAGCCGCTGATAATCCTCAATCGGCAGCATCGCGATCTTCTGGCCCGCGATCTCGACAATCTGAACGGTCATGGGTTCACCTCATAAGCCGATCCGCGCGGCGCTATATCGTCAATCCACAGAATATCCTGATCAAAACGGAAAATCACGCGCCAGTCCTGAACCCGCAAGCGATATTCCGGGCGCCCCTGAAGACGCTTCACATTGGCTTCCAGCGATGCGGGATCGTTCGCCAACTCGTCAATCTTCTGCCGAATAAGCGTTCGCTTGTTCGATCGCAGCAGCGCTCTCATCGCCGTCTTCGAGAAGCGGATATCCACATCCGCAAATTATAGGCACGGCAAAGGCCGGTCAAGAAATTTAGCTCACAGCTAAATTCCTCGACCGGCCTTCTGTAACTCACAGCGTGCGTGCGCGCTCTTCGACTTCGAACAGTTCGAGCGTATCGCCCGGCTTGATGTCGTTGGTGTCCTGCAGGACCGCACCACACTCCATGCCGGCGCGGACTTCGGAGACATCGTCCTTGAAGCGACGCAGCGACGCGATGTTGGTGCGCGATACGATGACATCGTCGCGGGTGAGGCGCGCGGCCAGACCCTTGCGGATGATGCCGTCGAGGACGAGCAGACCAGCGGCCTTGTCCTTCTTGCCGGCCGGGAAGACCTGCAGCACCTCGGCGCGGCCGACGATCGTCTCGATCCGTTCGGGGGCGAGCTGGCCAGCCATTTCGCCGCGAACTTCCTCAAGCAGGTCGTAGATCACGTCATAGTAGCGCAGGCTGATCTTCTCGCGCTCGGCGAGCTGACGGGCCTTGGCATTGGGACGGACGTTGAAGCCGATCAGCGGCGCGCGGCTGGCAGCGGCCAGCGTGACGTCGCTCTCGGTGATCGCACCGACGCCCGAATGCAGGATGCGAACCTTGATCTCGTCGGTCGAGATGCGGTTGAGCGAGGACACGATCGCTTCGACCGAACCCTGCACGTCGCCCTTCACCACCACCGGATATTCGATGACCTTGGTGTTCAGCGCCGAGAACATATGCTCGAAGCTGGTCGGGGCAGCCGTGGTGCGCTTCTTGGTCGCCTGTTCCTGACGATAGGCAGCGACTTCGCGGGCGCGGGCTTCATTCTCGACGACGGTGAGCTGGTCACCGGCCATCGGCACGCCCGACAGACCCAGAACCTCGACCGGGGTCGAGGGACCAGCGACCTTAACCTGCTGGCCCTTGTCGTTGATCATCGCGCGGACCTTGCCGCTTTCCGAACCGATGACGAAGGTGTCGCCGATCTTCAGCGTGCCCTTGCGGACCAGCACGGTCGCAACCGCACCACGGCCCTTGTCGAGCTGTGCCTCGATCACATTGCCTTCGGCGTCGCGATCGGGGTTGGCGGTCAGTTCCATGACCTCGGCCTGGAGCAGGATCTTGGTGATCAGTTCGTCAAGGCCGGTCTTCTTGAGCGCCGACACTTCCACGTCCTGGACGTCACCGCCCATGTCCTCGACCACGATTTCCTCGCTCAGCAGGCGCTCACGCACCTTCTGCGGGTTGGCGTCGGGCTTATCGCACTTGTTGATCGCGACGATCATCGGCACGCCAGCAGCCTTGGTGTGGTTGATGGCTTCGATCGTCTGCGGCATCAGGCCGTCATCGGCCGCCACCACGAGGATGACGATGTCGGTGACGTTCGCGCCACGGGCACGCATTTCCGAGAAGGCTTCGTGACCCGGCGTATCGAGGAAGGTGATGAGGTCACCGCTCTTCGTCTTCACCTGATAGGCGCCGATATGCTGGGTGATGCCGCCGCTTTCGCCGGCCACCACGTCGGTGCCGCGCAGCGCGTCGAGCAGCGAGGTCTTGCCATGGTCGACATGGCCCATGATGGTCACGACCGGGGCACGCGGCTTGAGCGTTTCGGGTGCGTCAGCCTCGCCTTCCATGCCGATTTCGACGTCGGCATCCGACACGCGCTGGATGCGGTGGCCGAATTCCTCGACCAGCAGCTCCGCCGTATCCTGATCGATCGGCTGGTTGAGCGTGACGGCGGTGCCCATCTTGAACAGGGCCTTGACCAGGTCCGCGCCCTTTTCGGCCATACGGTTGGCCAGTTCCTGCACGGTGATGCTTTCGGGCACCACGACGTCGCGGCTCTGCTTCTCGCGCGGCTGGCTGCCGCCCGAATAATGGGCACGACGTTCCTTCTCGCGAGCGCGCTTGAGCGCGGCGAGGCTGCGGGCACGGGCGCTGTCGTCGTCCGCAAGCGCGCGGGTGACGGTCAGCTTGCCGGACTGGCGGCGATTGTCATCGTTGCGCTTGGCACGATCGGGCTTCGCCGGTTCGGGGCGTTTGACCGGCGCGACCGGGGTGAAGCGGCGCGGCGGCGGCATGGTCGAGCTGGTGGTGGCCGGTGCGGCGGGCGCAGCCGGGGCAGCAGCGGCAGGCTCGGCTGCAGCAGCCGGCGCG